>JALTKP010000199.1 GCA_027078075.1 Gammaproteobacteria bacterium
CATACATGGGACTAGACTCGGCAGCTACATCAATCAATTCGGATTCAACAAAACGCGATAAAACAAAATCACGAAATTCATAACTTTGTTGGCAGTAGGCACGCACATGCCAGCGTAGTCCGGTGTTCACTAGGGCATGCGGTTCGATTAAACGATCTTGTATATCTTCACGTTCCGACATGGACTTGTAACTACCACGTAATTGTTTGCCTTGCTTGAGTGCGCGAATAATCGGTGCCAGCACTTCTTTGCTGGGGAGTCGCACGGGCAAGGGCAGAGTTTCAACCGCGATACTATATATAGGTTGTTCTTCAATCGGCTCAGCGACGATGGCTAAGTTACTCGCGATCATCGGTAAAACCACTTCCGGTGATATGTCAGCAAACATTGCTTGAAAGCTGTCAGTGGGTACAAAACCAAACACCTGATGACGGTAAGTAAGGTTGTCTGGCGCCAACTCGCTGTACAGTTTGAGGTCTTTAGTTGCAGCGGGATCAGAGATACCAAAGCTTTTTGCCACGTCGCTGCGTGTTACCACACCAGTATAAAATGCCATAATTTCAATATATTGCAGGCGTTGACGGGTGTTTCGTTTAATATCTGATGCTGTTTTAAATGTGCTTGCCATGGTTCTACTCTATTCAAAAGCCAGTATGGATACAAATTATAGGGCTACATCTAATAAAATCTACCACCAAGTATAAAATATGCACATGATAAAAAGTATTGACATTGTTAAATATATAACCTAATCTAGTTCCATAAGCTGCTGCAAAGACAAAAAGCACAGCAACAACAAACAATATTAATAACGAAGCACATTGGAGAAGCACCATGGCTAAAGAAGATCAAAAGAGCAAAGCACTTGCAGCGGCACTAGGACAAATTGAGAAACAGTTTGGTAAAGGCTCAGTAATGCGTTTGGGTGAAGACGGTATCAATAATGATATTGAAGTGGTTTCAACCGGTTCAATTGGTCTGGATTTAGCCTTAGGCATAGGCGGCTTGCCAAAAGGGCGTGTAATTGAAATCTATGGTCCAGAGTCTTCAGGTAAAACCACTATGACCCTGCATGTGATTGCCGAAGCACAAAAAGCCGGTGGTACCTGCGCCTTTGTGGATGCAGAGCACGCACTTGATCCTACCTATGCTGAAAAACTCGGTGTAAATGTTGATGATTTATTGGTTTCACAGCCAGATACGGGTGAACAAGCCCTAGAAATCACCGATATGTTGGTTCGTTCTGGTGCGGTTGACGTATTAGTTATCGATTCGGTGGCAGCCTTAACACCTAAAGCTGAAATTGAAGGTGATATGGGTGATTCTCACATGGGTTTGCAGGCTCGTTTAATGTCACAGGCACTACGTAAATTGACTGCCAACATCAAACGTTCTAATACCATGGTGATTTTCATTAACCAGCTACGTATGAAGATTGGTGTGATGTTTGGTAACCCTGAAACAACTACTGGTGGTAATGCACTGAAGTTTTATGCCTCAGTACGTTTGGATATTCGCCGTATTGGTGCAATTAAGAAGGGTGATGAGATTCTGGGTAATGAAACACGCGTAAAAGTCGTCAAAAATAAGGTTGCACCGCCATTTAAGCAGACTGTGTTCGATATTCTCTATGGTGAGGGTGTATCACATGAAGGCGAGTTGATTGATATCGGCGTGAAAGAAGAAATCGTCGATAAAGCTGGTGCATGGTACAGCTATAAAGGTGAACGTATTGGGCAAGGTAAGGATAAAGTCCGTAATTTCCTTAAAGAGAACCCTGATATTGCCAATGATATTGAAGAACAAATCCGCGCAAAAATGTTGCCAAGTAAGCCAGTAGCAGAAAAGCCTGTTGATGTAGGGGCTGATGACGAGGCCGAAGAGGCTCTTGCTTAAAAAACAGACAGGTTAGGGGCGCATTTGGCGCCCCTATTACTTTATGTGTCCGTCCAGACAGGCTAAACTACGCCGCTATTGGACTGGACCAATCCTGTTGCACGGTTTTGCCTATGCTAGCAAAAACATACCAGTCAGCCATGAACATGCTCGCCCGACGCGAGCATTCTGTTTTTGAGTTGACCTGCAAGTTACAACAGAAAGATTTTCCATCCGAGTTGATACAAGAAGTGATCGAGCGATTAGTCGCTGATAACTTATTAAATGACGAGCGTTATGCAGAAGCATACGTTCGTATACGTAGTGCGCGTGGCTTTGGTCTACAACGCATTCGCATGGAAATGAAGGAGCGTGGCGTTGCTAGTGAGTTAATTAGCGATGCAATCGAGCAATCTGAAATAGATTGGAATGAGCTCGCGCTTGAAGTGAAATCTAAAAAATTTGGTGAGCAACCAGCAGAAGAATTTGCGTTGCGTGCCAAACAAATGAAATTTTTGCAGTACCGGGGTTTTTCCCACGCACAAATAAATGCGGCAGTAATAGGTTTGGATGATTAGCACTATGATGAGCACTAACGAAATTCGTCAACTTTTTCTCGACTACTTTCATGATAAAGGTCATGAAATAGTTGCAAGTAGTTCGCTTGTGCCGGGTAATGATCCGACGCTGCTATTTACCAATGCAGGTATGGTGCCATTTAAAGAAGTTTTTCTTGGGCAAGAAAAACGTAATTACAAACGCGCGACTAGTGTGCAACGTTGTGTGCGTGCTGGTGGTAAGCATAATGACTTAGAAAACGTTGGTTATACAGCGCGTCATCACACTTTCTTTGAGATGTTAGGTAATTTTAGTTTTGGTGATTACTTCAAACAAGATGCGATTAAATATGCGTGGGAATTTCTCACCGTAGAATTAAAACTGCCAGAAGATAAACTTTGGATCACCGTTTATGAAGAAGATGACGAAGCCGCCGATATCTGGTTGAAAGAAATTGGTGTAAGCGAATCTCGTTTTTCACGTATCGGTGCAAAAGATAATTTTTGGTCGATGGGTGACACAGGCCCTTGTGGTCCTTGTACCGAAATTTTTTACGATCACGGTGAAGAAGTGCCAGGTGGTCCACCAGGTACACCAGAAGAAGATGGCGATCGTTATATCGAAATCTGGAACTTGGTTTTCATGCAATACGACAGAGACAAAGAGGGTACATTAAACCCTTTGCCAGCACCGTCTGTTGATACTGGGATGGGTTTAGAACGTCTTGCTGCAATTTTACAAAATGGCCATGAAAACTATGATATCGATTTATTTCAAAACTTAATTAAAGCGGTTGCTGCATTGGTTGGCACAGATGATTTAAAACAAGCTTCACTGCGTGTGATAGCCGATCATATTCGCGCCTGTAGCTTCTTGATTGTTGATGATGTCATTCCTTCAAATGAAGGGCGTGGTTATGTGTTACGTCGTATTATTCGTCGTGCAATTCGTCACGGTTACAAACTCGGCATTAAAGACACGTTCTTTTATAAGCTAGTCGAGCCGCTCTGCAAAGAAATGGGCGAGGCTTACCCAGAACTGCTTAAAGCACAGGCGCAAGTAGAACGTATTTTAAAAACCGAAGAAGAACGTTTTGCTGAAACTCTGGATCAAGGAATGAAAATTCTAGAGTCTGCTATTGATGAACTTGATGGCAAAATTATTCCTGGTGAAACAATTTTCAAACTTTATGACACTTACGGCTTCCCCTTTGATTTAACCGGTGACATTGCACGTGAGCGTAATTTAGAACTGGACAGCGATGGTTTTGAAAAAGCTATGGAAGCACAGCGTGAACGCGCACGTGCCGCTGGCAAATTTGAAGCTGTTGCGACTGATGATTTAGGTGTTGATGGCGTTACTGAATTTAGTGGCTACGAACACTTAAAAGATAAAAGCAAAATCATTGCGATGTTTGTTGATGGCGAGCAAGTTAAAGAAATTAAAGCAGGCCAACAAGCAGTTATTATTCTTGAACAAACACCTTTCTATGCTGAGTCAGGTGGACAGGTTGGTGACCAAGGTGTTTTGCGGGCTGCGAATGATGTTGTGTTTGAAGTTGTAGATACACGCAAACAAGGTAAAGGTGTGTTTGCTCATATTGGAACGCTGAAAAATGGTTCTATTAAAGAAGATCAAGCATTAAGCGCAGAAGTGGATGAGGCAGCACGCCGTGCAACTGAATTAAATCATTCAGCAACACATCTTATGCATGCAGCTTTACGAAATGTATTAGGTGATCATGTATCGCAAAAAGGTTCATTGGTTGATCCTGAGCGTTTACGTTTTGATTTCTCTCACTTTGAGCCTGTCACAGCAGAGCAACTCAGTGAGATTGAAACGATTGTGAACCAGCATATTCGTGCCAACCATGAAGTGGTCACTAAATTGATGGCAATAGATGATGCCAGAGAGTCAGGTGCAATGGCCTTGTTTGGTGAAAAGTATGATGACGAAGTTCGCGTGTTAAGTATGAGTAAATTCTCAGTTGAACTATGTGGTGGTACACACGTCAAACGCACCGGTGATATTGGTTTATTTAAAATCTTTAATGAAACCGGTACGGCAGCAGGCGTAAGGCGCATCGAAGCGGTTACGGGACAAGCGGCTGTTCAAAAAATTATTGATGATGAGGCTAAGTTAGACAGCCTTGCCAAATTAGTTAAAGGTAATCGAGATGACGTTACCGATAAAGTAACGCAGTTATTAGATCGCCAACGTAAACTTGAAAAAGAACTTGAGCAACTTAAGAGTAAGTTAGCCAGTTCAGCCGGTAGTGATTTAGCCAGTCAGGCAGAAGAAGTTGCAGGAATTAAAGTACTCGCCGCACGTATGGATGGTGCAGATGCAAAAGCCTTACGAGAAACGGTTGACCAACTAAAGAATAAACTGGGTACTTCTGCGATTGTGCTGGGCTCGTCTGAAGGTAAAAAAGTTACCTTGATTGCTGGTGTGAGTAAAGATGCCACTGACCGTATTAAAGCCGGCGATTTGGTGAATTGTGTTGCACAACAAGTGGGTGGTAAAGGCGGTGGGCGACCTGACATGGCTCAAGCTGGCGGTAATGATCCCGCTGCTTTGGATGCGGCGCTTGCCAGTGTTACGACGTGGATTGGCGACAGCTTAAAATAAACTGAAATTTTTTCTTTATAATCAGTCTAAATTGGTGTCTAATTCCCAGCCTTTTGTGACTGCACCCTAAAATAGGGTTTGGAATAGGTTAAATAGAGCAATATGGCATTAATTGTCCAAAAATTTGGTGGTACCTCGGTTGGAACAGTTGAACGTATCCAAGCCGTAGCCGATCGCGTTGTTCGTGAACGCAAAGCCGGCAATGACATGATCATTGTGGTGTCTGCGATGAGCGGCGAAACCAATCGCTTGCTTGGTTTAGCTGGTGAAATCAGCGATCGACCTGTTGCACGTGAAATGGATGTACTGCTATCAACGGGCGAACAAGTCACCATCGCCTTATTAAGTATGGCTTTGGAAGCGCGTGATTGCCCCGCACGCTCTTATACTGGCGGACAAGTTCGTATTACCACTGATAATGTTCATAATAAGGCTCGTATTAAAGATATCGATGCTTCACGTGTGCGTGATGACTTAGAGGCAGGGCGTGTTGTGATTGTTGCTGGTTTTCAGGGTGTCGATGAGCAAGGCAATATTACAACCTTAGGTCGCGGTGGTTCAGATACTACTGCGGTTGCAATGGCGGCTGCCTTAAAAGCAGATGAATGCCAGATTTACACCGATGTTGACGGTGTTTACACC
Source organism: Gammaproteobacteria bacterium (assembly GCA_027078075.1). Classification (GTDB taxonomy): domain Bacteria; phylum Pseudomonadota; class Gammaproteobacteria; order AKS1; family AKS1; genus Sulfuriflexus. Next base: position 5,707 of record JALTKP010000199.1, read on the forward strand.
ACTGATCCTAGAGTTGTCGCAGAAGCGCGTCGATTACCGCAAATTACTTACGAAGAAATGCTGGAAATGGCGAGCCTAGGGTCTAAAGTATTACAAATTCGCTCGGTAGAGTTTGCCAGCAAATACAACGTACCGTTACGTGTCTTGTCTTCCTTTGAAGATGGCCGCGGTACGCTGATCAGTGTTGAGGATAAGAAAATGGAACAACCGTTGATATCAGGCATCGCCTTTAACCGTGATGAAGCTAAATTAACGATACTAGGTGTGCCGGATGAACCAGGTGTGGCATCACATATACTTGGACCTGTTGCCGATGCGAATATCGAAATTGATATGATTGTACAAAACGTGGCTGCTGACTCAACCACCGATTTTACATTTACGGTGCATCGAAATGACTTTGAACGCGGTATGGAAGTTCTTGAGCAAGTTGCTAAGGAATTAGGTGCGCGAGAAGTGTCTGGTGATGATAAGATTGTGAAGATTTCATTGGTTGGCGTGGGAATGCGATCTCATGCTGGCATTGCGAGTAAAATGTTTTCTACCTTAGCGGAAGAAAGTATCAATATTCGTATGATTTCTACCTCTGAAATTAAGATCTCAGTGGTAGTTGATGAAAAGTATCTTGAACTAGGTGTGAGGGCGCTACATCAAGCCTTTGATTTAGAACAAGAATAAATAAATCCTCGTTTTATGTGCGTGTTAAGTAGATAGAACGTGATTTAGATACTAGAATAACAAGAATAGGGCCAAGGTCGGCCATCTCAGGGGTGAGTGGATAAGTACGTTTTTTAGTGCTTTTTTTGGGAAAAATGGGTATAGATTTAGCTCGGGTGGACGTTACATATAGCGAGAAATCTGGAAGGCTCACCCAGTTGTATTGGTTCGATTCAGGAGAATGGCAATGTTAATTTTGACAAGACGAGTAGGCGAAACGCTAATGATTGGTGACGAGGTGACCGTCACGGTACTTGGGGTAAAAGGAAACCAGGTACGAATTGGTGTTAATGCGCCGAAAGATGTCAGTGTACATCGTGAAGAAATTTACGAGCGTATTCAGCAAGAAAAAAATGGAAACGAAGCAGCAAGCTAATTTGCTTCAATAAAAAGGGATATCTGGACGGTTTTTGTACAACCTTGCATGTAAGCGGGGTGAAATTAAACAGGACAGTTATAAAAAGCCTCAAACAATTGCGTTTGGGGCTTTTTGCTGAGCGCACTTATCTATATAATGGCGCCTCGCTACAGACCGGTTATCTGGAAATAGTGATAAAAAAGTTTTGGAGAGCTGGCCGAGTGGCTGAAGGCGCGCCCCTGCTAAGGGTGTATAGGTTTATCCCTATCGAGGGTTCGAATCCCTCGCTCTCCGCCATATAAATAAAAAAGGCTACCCTGCATAGGGTAGCCTTTTTTATTTATCCGGTAGAAAGAGCGAGGGATTTGAACCCTCGATAAAAAATAAAAAGCCGGTTCGACAATCCCTCGCGACCCAAAACATGCACATAGTATCTGACTATTACTTATAACCTTGTGTATATCTCTCCCGTATTGCGTAACCTTTCTTATACTTATCCGGTTGAAAGAATAAGGGGTTCGTATCACTACATTCGCACAAAAAATTTTTTATCACATCCTCAAAATCCCCTTAACTTGATACAAATCAAATCTTAAACCTAATCACTTATGTTAACGTCACTTCCGTTGTGTGTGCTTAGAATGCATAAGCTAATTCTAATGTAGCTGTTTTAAAAAATACAAATAATGCCTACAGAATTTGCCAGCTTGATAAACACCTACATAGTAGAATAGTATCAATTGAGTTGGGGGACTTGATTTCATATTACCCCATCCATGTCATTTAAAGTCTCATAGCAATTAAAATAAGTATGGAGAAAAACATGATCAAATCAACACGCAAAAGAATCACCGGACAAGGTATGACAGAGTACATCGTTATTGTTGCTCTTATTGCACTTGCTGGTATCGCAGTATTTTCTTTATTCGGTAAAACAGTTCGTAGTTCAGTAGGCGATATGGCAACTGAATTATCTGGCGATCAAAGTGCTCGTACGGCTCAAACAGCAGCGAAAGAAACTACCGGTGCCGCAAAAGTTAATAAAGGTTTAGGTAACTACGCAGACGATCAAGTACGTAAGTAAGATCTATATTTAAGTATTAACTTGCTATGGGATGGCGTAGAGATATGAAGTGAGCTGGTCAGTAATCGACCAGCTCACTAACTAATAATATAAAAAACCAAAATTATTGGGGTAGGTTCAACGAATGTCGTTGCCTGTTGGTCAGCTCAGAAAGCAACAACGAACACCGCAGCAGGGGCAGGCAATGGTCTTTGTATTGCTTACTTTGAGTGTCGTGTTGTTGTCGATGACATTCCTTTATAAAGCAGGTCGATTGACCAGCGAAAAAATGGAACTCCAAAATGCCGCTGATGCGAGCGCCTATAGTGTTTCACTTCTTGAAGCACGGGATTTAAATTTTTCTTCTTACCTAAACCGTGCCAAAGTTGCCAATGAAATTGGTATTGCTCAATTTGTTGGACTTTTTTCCTGGGCAAATCAATATTCTTCTTCAAGAAGCCACTTTAGAATTTTATCAAGTTATATCAGTGCAATTCCATTTGTGGGCCCGGCACTTTCGGCAGGGCTAAAAGTTATTGGTAATACCTTAGGTTCGGTTGGTGATGCGCTAGGTCGAATTATGGCGAAGATCGCGCCTAATGTATTTCGATTTATGAATGCGGTGAATTTAGGTTACTCGGTATCAACAGGTGCCTTTCATGTCGCCAGTATGTACCTGATAATGGATACCCTATTTGATAAAAAAGGGATACTTAAAACCAACGACCCCAATGCCAAATTATCTGAAGCAGGCATGCTTTCGGCGGTTATGCATTTGTTTAGTTATCAGGTGCTCTTTACCAAAACCTATAACCCTAAAGGACGTGCTAAAAAAAATGATTACACTACATTTGCTGCATTAACGTCAGATGCGCGTGACAGGTTCAGCAAATCTCGCGGTTTTAATTTCGATTTGGTAAAAGAGCTGGGGATTCCACCGGTTAGTTTTACCCTAAAAATACCTATTCCAAAACCGTTTAGTCTTATTCCTGGTGTACCTAAGAGCGTTACACTTTTTAAAGCAAATGCTAAGTTAGGGATTTTTCTTAATCGTGCAGGTGGTACAGAGTTAAGATTTAAACGAGGTAGGAGAGGAAAGTCTCCGGTGAAAGGAAATGAATTTTCCTGGTCGGCAGCAGATGTAACACAATTAGCCTTATCACTTGAAGCAGGTTTCCAGTCAGCATTTGGTTTTTCCGGTGGTTTTAAATTAGCAGGAAACCGTTTGAGGGTTGAACCTTGTTTTAATGTTCTCGATCTTTTTAAAAAATGTGTAGGCGCAACCGTACCTTTTCCAACATCAGTTCCCTTAACAACCGGTGGTGCACAAGCAGCAACGCGAACCGGAAAGCTTGGTCTTGCCGAAATGATACCGGAGAAATTCTTTCTTACTCCGGGAACAGTACCGGGAAGAGCCTATGGTGGTGCACCAGGTGGTCTTACTGGAAATGATGCTTCCTTTGCGGAAAACTGGATGGGACTCTCTACCGTAATTCCATTTGGGGTAGATAAAAATGTACCGTTAAACACATTACGTTCAGCTACTAAAATCAAAGGGTATAAAGGCCTCCCCGGTTACACAGACACACTTACCACGTTTAAAAATGGCAAATTAGTTAAGCCAAGTAAATTCAAAGTCTTTATTGCACCTTACACGTTAATTGGTGTGGTAAAAGATAGTGTGGATAGTAACGGAATTGATATTCGTGATGGCATTCAACCTACTGGTAAGCAGCGTTTAGAATCAAAACATGCTGACCGTAAATTAGGTGCGATAGCAAAGTCCGAAGTTTACTTTATTCGGCCAACAACAGGGCTAAGTTACTTTTCACGTACAGATGGTTTAACAGAATACGACAATGCTTTTAATCCTTATTGGCAAGCACGTTTAGTTGACACTACCGATGTCGATCGTGGTTTGATGCTGATGCTGCAACAAAAAACACTTTGGTTCGCTTCACTCAATGGCACATTGAAAAGATTAGTTAATGACATAAGCAATGTATTTGGTGCATTTAGTTAAATGAACAATATAAAGTTAACATTTGGAGTTAAACAAAATGGTCAGGCGATGACAGAGTTTGTTGTTGTTGCCGCTTTTGTATTGATCCCTATGTTGTTGCTGGTACCCATCTTGGGTAAGCATATTGATATTAAACACAAGAGTATTCAGGCTGCGCGATATGAAGCATGGGAATACACAGCCTGGAATAAAGGCAATAGTAACCGAACTCGTGCAGATCGTTTTCCTGCGTCACGTTTCTTAGGTTATGGTTCAAATCCCATTCCTGAAAAAAATTACACCGAATTAAAAATAGAAGCCAATAAACGTTTTTATAGTGCACCAGGCAGTGTAATTAAACGTGATGACTTAACCAAAACTTCTTTCACTGTGAATCCACTTTGGGAAGACCATCGTGGTACACCATTACTGGATGGTTTTGATACTGGGAAAATAGTATTGGAACAAAATACACCTGATGCAACGGGTATTGTAACGGGGTTTGTTGGTGCGGTTGGTGACATAAGCCGCTTTTTATCTGGTTTGCTTGCAACTGTTTCTATACAAGCAGGCTTTACGCAAATAGATATGAAAGGCAAGTTTGTTGGTCGTTCTAAAGCAACAATGCAAGGACTAAGGTGGGCTGCAGACAGCTATGAAAATGAACAAAATTTTGAGCATCAAGCTGCAGTTATGTCTTCGGCATGGAGTGCCGGTGGTAAAAAACATACTGAATACCAAGTGAGGGGATTAGTTGCATCATCCTTGCTGGATATTGAAGCTATTAATCCCATTCGAGATGTTTTGGCTGTGGTGTTAATTAGCCCAGAGTTACAGTCAGAATGGCTTAAGTTTGGTTTTGTACAAGCGGATGCTGTGCCTGCAGATAGATTATTTAGAGGTAGCCGACAGGGTAAGAGCCGTTGTGATCAATTAGCTGCTTATTCTTATGCTCGCCGAGGTAAACCAGATTCAGACAACTTAGGTATCTTTACACAGAACACGGCACGAGAAATAAGAACCGATCGACAACTAACAGGACGCAGAGTGAAGAAGTTTAATAGCTGCGCATCGGTATTGCCATGATATTGAGACGAGAAAAATTAACAGTCGGGCTAGTTACAGCTTTGGTGTTGATGCTGGGGAATAGTCTGTTACTTCAGGCTCAACCAAAATTTCCTGAACCACCGTCATCGACAGTAACTTGGATTGGTAAAGACGTTGTTTGGAATGGCATACCAATGCAGGTGAGAAAATTCACTACATCGAGAAGTCGCCAAAAAATTAGAGATTTTTATAAGAAAGTTTGGAAACGACCGGTTGAAAAAGGCAAGCCAGGATTTATTGAAGATATTATTCCTGACGCATGGCTAATTAGTCGACTTGAAGATGGTTACTTAATGACAGTGCAAATTAAGAAGTCAGGCCTCGAAACATGGGGGTATCTGGGGCTTACCAACCTAGATGAAATGAATGATGACCCTAAGCAAGCTAATCGTTTCCCTAAAATGAGTGGTAGCGAGATCATGAATGAGGTGAAACACAATGATCCGTATCGAAAAGCAACAACGGTAATGCTGGCAAATAACTATTCGGTATCGAGTAACGTCGAGTTTTACCGGAGTCATTATCGAGGTGCTGGCTGGAATGTGGTCATGGATCAATCCGGTAGTGGTGGTTCTACGCACACATTTATTATGAAAAAACATGGTTCTGAAGTTTCTTTAACTGTAGTGAGAACTAATTTAGGTTCCCAGATCGTGGCAAACATAGTTGAGTAAGAAATTATGGATATAAGATTACAAAACAATCAATCTGGACAAGCAATGGTTGAATACATTGTTGTGGTTCTTTTTGCTGTATTACTTATCTCAGCACCACTATATGAGCCAGGTAAGTCAGATTTTGAAAGCTTCGAATACGCGAATCCACGCACGCGAACAGATATACCTAAAGGCTTAAATTCTATCGAAGTGGTACGTGCCGTTGTTCAGGATAACTACCGTGGTTATTCCTATGCAGTATCGTTGAGTGAATATCCAGATTATTTGCCATTGGAAGATCAAGTAACCCAAATTAATGAAGGTCTAGACCAATTGGATAATGGTGTGGTTGAAGCAAAGAACTTTGTTAGTAGCCTGGGTAAGTTTCAAGCACCTGATATTGGTTTTCCTACAGGAAAGCCTGATTTGACGTTTCCATGATGCATAAAAATTAATTTAGAAGATAGAAATTTTATTTTAACTATTAACGTTTAAAGATAAAAAAGAAGAGACACTATGTCCGTTACAGTAAAATCGAGTAAGAAAAAAAATACTACGTCTTTGTTTGTTGGGGCGATTATCTTTGGTGTGTTCGCTGCATTACTCTCAATGTGGTATCTCAAGGTTAGGGAAGATGATCTGCGTGCCCGACTTGAGGCAAAGAAAGAGGAATTGGTCTCTGTTGTTGTCGCGACGAATAATCTTCCGAAAGGCAGTCAAATTACAAATCAGAATATGGCGGTGCGAAATATTCCACGCCAGTTCGTTTATGAAGGCTCAGTAAAGCCAGAAGAATTTCCCTCTTATGAAGGTAGATATCTTGCAGAAGCATTAACAAAAGGAACACCTCTCTTAAGAACATTAGTTAAAAAAGAAGTTGCCAGTGATTTTTCAGACACGATTAAGGAAGGTCGTCGTGCTATCACGATTCAAGTTGATGAAATCAAGACTATCTCTGGTTTTATTCGCCCAGGTAACCACATAGACATATTCGCCAAGATCAGTGGCGAAAAAAGTGATACTGATAATGGCGTTATTATGCCAGTACTACAAGATGTAGTGGTATTGGCAACAGGTAAAAGCGCGGCAGGGGACTTCGCTGAAAAATATATCTACGGTGGCAATCAAAACCCTTTCTCATATACAACGCTTACGCTAGATGTATCTCCTAAGCAGGGTGCGTTACTTTCGATGGGTGAAGATTTAGGTGAGTTAGTTGCTATGCTGCGTAACCGTAAAGATGTTGGTGGCGCATCCTTCTCGCAATTACTTCCTACTGAGTTATACAACAATGCACAAACCATGCTCAGTGAAAGCTTTATTAAGCAACAAGCAAAATCAGCAGATAACGTTTATGAAATCATGCAAGGCGATCTCATTATTAAAGATGGTCGTGTTTACGACAAATTTGGTAATTGGATAGAAGAATTAGTAGTACAGGCCGATGGTTCCGTAACAACACGTGATGGTCGTCTTGTTATGTCCTCTGATGGGCAAGTTCAACCCGGTTTCATCTTAACCAAGGATGGAAAGCTAATTACTGATCCTAACGTCATTATGAAAAATGGTGTGTTAATGACTAAAGATGGCGTGGTGTTGTCTGGTCGAGGTTTATCAGTTGATAAAAACGGTAATTTGATTACGGCAGATGGCAAAGTTGTTGATGCGGGTAATTTACTAACATCACCGGATGGAAGACTGATTACCAAAGACGGCACAGTACTTGCGGACACCAATGTTATTTTGGGTAAAGACGGTAGGAAATTATCATCGAGTGATGTGAGGATTACCAAAGACGGCTTTATCGTTATGGCTGATGGCACGGTTATGACCAAAGACGGCAAGGTGCTTGAGGGTGTTACCGTGGATGCAGATGGTAATGTAATCGCTGCTGATGGCACGATTCTAAAAGCCAACGAAATCACCGTTAATGCCGATGGCACCGTCACTGGTAAGGATGGCAAGTTAATCGCGGGTATAACCGCCAAAGATGATCCAATACGGGTTGCTGCGGTAAACAAACTACTTAGCGATGGTATGCGTAAAACTGATGGTGGCTTCATTGTTGATAAAGATGGCAATGTCATGCTGCCAGATGGCACGATTCTTAAAGGTGTCACGATTGGCGCAGATGGAAAAGTGCGCAGTGCCGATGGCAAAATCCTTAAAGCAGACGGCTTAACCGTTAATGCAGACGGGTCGATTACCGGCGCTGATGGTAGAAAGATAGCTGGTCTTAAAGGTGACAGAGCCAGTGCTAAAGCAAAAGTAATGCAAGCGCTGTTATCAAGTCGTGCTGGTGTAGCGATTACTCGCACGGGTAGTTACGAATTTATTGTAGGTGGTAGCAGCGATGGGATATCGAAAAAATCTGTTGTGCCGATTGGCAATGTACAAGAAGGTAACAAATAATGATGGTCTTTAATAAAATGAAAAAAATATCGGACTTCACTGTCTACCTGACATTATTGCTTTCACTGTTAGCAATGACAGTTACGACACAAGTGCAAGCCGCACAACGTGAATTGCAACTATTCCAGGGGCAAGTAACGGTATTACGTATTGGGGACGTAGATCGAGTGGCAGTGGGTAATGGCAAGGTTATAAGTACGTCTATTATTAAAGATGGTCAATTGATTGTCATTGGTGAAAACAAAGGTGTAACCACCATGCACATCTGGAAAACAGATGGCCGTGAAATTGAATATAAAGTGTCTGTTGCAGCTGAAGACTCATCTAGTTCTGCAGATGATTTAACTAGCCTATTATCAAGTATGAACGGTGTAAAAATACGTAATGTTTCAGGTCGTACGGTACTAGATGGTGTGGTGAGCCCACAACAAAAGAAAACCATTAAAGCCTTAACCAAAACTTACCCTGCTATTCTTGATTTAACTCGTGCATCAGAAGTAGCTGGTGATAGTAAGATGATTTTGTTAAATGTTCGTTTTACCGAATTTAAAACTAATCGTTTGGACAAAGTGGGCATAGCCTGGGCAACAGACATCAATGGTCCCTCGGCTGGTTACGCTAATTTGTCTTCAACGCGTTTAAGTGCCAATGATGATCTTACCGATATTTTTTCAAACGCACCCTTAAACCCCTTGGTTAACAATCCACCGATTGGTTACTTTGGTATTTTAACGGAAATTACGTCACGACTTAATTTTCTGGCCAGTAATGGTGACGCCTTAATTCTCGCTGAACCACGTTTAAGTGCACGTAGTGGTGG
>JALTKP010000200.1 GCA_027078075.1 Gammaproteobacteria bacterium
GGTAGGTGTATTTATGAAAAAAACGATATTTTTATTGATGGCATTTCTGTTATCAGGATGTAACAGTCAATTAGATCTGGCCAAAGAGCGTTTGGGTCAACGGCTTTTTAACGATGCATCGCTATCCAAAGGTGGTACTCAATCCTGTGCTAGTTGCCATGATAGCCAGCACGCATTTACAGATTCTAGAATAAACATCACAAGTAAAAATGGAATATCCCCTGGTGCGGTCTCAACAGGGCAAGATGGAATCTCACTTGGTGATATTAATGCACCATCTGCAATGTATACGGCGTTCAATCCAGATTTTTATTTTGATGAAAAAGAACAGTTATTTAAAGGTGGCCTGTTTCTAAATGGAAGAGCTAGCAAGATCGTTGAACAGGCTAAACAGCCTTTTTTAAATCCAATTGAGATGCAAAATACAAAGGAGGGGGTTGTTGCAGCGGTCATGAGCAGGTATGCAGATCCCATGCGGAAAATTTATGGTAGTGACATATTCTCTGATACAGCTAAAGCATTTAATGCCATTGCAGATGCGATAGTTGCGTTTGAAAGAACAGAAATATTTTCCCCATTCAATTCAAAATTTGATAAGTATCTTCGAGGAGAGGCTGTTTTATCAGAGACGGAACAACGAGGACTAGATTTATTTCTGGATGAAGAAAAGGGTAACTGCGCTGCATGCCATACAGTCCCATCAGAAGGTGACAGTAAGTCAGATAGTTTATTCACCGATTTTACTTATGATAATTTAGGTACACCTAAAAATAATTTGGTTCGTTCTCATAATGGTAAAGTGAATGACTTTGTTGATAACGGACTATTTGAGAATGATGTTGTTAGCGATCCAAAATTAAAAGGTGCCTTTCGTGTACCAAGCTTGAGAAATGTTGCAGTAACCTCACCCTATATGCATAACGGTGTGTTTAATGAACTAGCGACCGTTGTACATTTCTATAATAGTAGAGATGTTAGTGGTGCAATAAACCCTGAAACAGGAAATGCTTGGGAGCCAGCAGAAATAGATAAAACAAAAAACACGAAGGAGTTAGGAGACCTAGGTCTAAATGAACGGGAAATTGATGATATAGTGATTTTTTTAAAGACATTGACTGACGAAAAATATGTGCATTTAATAAAATAGAATACCTGCATGTAATGTAAATGAGATTTTGTTTGGTCAGACGCAAGCGCATAAATAGTAGGCTAGAGATAGAAATTTTATATCATTATTATGAAAACATTACTTACACTTATTGTTACATTAATCTCTGCCAGCTATGTTTCTTATGGCGCGGTAGTAGTAGTTAGTAATAACACTTCGTTATTGACAGTTATATATGGCATGGTTGCTTTGGCATATGGCATGCTTGTCTTTACCGCATTAGTTTATGCGTTAAGAAAAAGTAGATTATCTTTAAATCTATGGGTAAATATTCTTGGTTTGGTTTTCTTTATTTTATTTATTATGGTTGCTGTTGATAGTGGTATTGTCAGCGGCCATGAATTATCGGGTTTTGTTACAGCGGCGCTACCTATTGTGATTAATGCAATATCAATTAAGAAAATAGCGGCGTTATAGATGAATAATATATTCAAAATAAAGAAAGATTGCCCTAAGTTTCATTACAGTAATGAGACGCATAAACAAACAATTTTTAAGTTTGTAGCACTACTGCTTATTCTTGTTGTGTATTTCCTTTATATGAGCTGGAAATATGAGGCGGAAACCGGTTTAGCGGTCGCTGTGCTTACTTGGAGTTTTTTTTGTACTATGTACGCCTGTTGCCGACGCTGGGTTTATTTTAGCTTTTCCTATACGGCTATTGTTTGACATAAAAATGTCACGTACACAGTTGGTTTTATGGTTTGTTGCGATTGGTATTAATGTTTACATGCTGAAGTATTCAGTGGCTTCTTATGATCTATCTTTTTTAACCAGTTTACTTAAAAAGATTCTGCTTGAGCCTTATCCTTATTGGAGTATTTTATTGATTAGTGCTTTAGGAGCGTTCTTATCAATATTTTTTGGTGACGAGATGATGGACGTGACGATGCATGAAAATCGAGAAAAGCACAATACTTATAAAATTAATTATCGGGTTATTCTTGTGGTAGGGTTAGCTGCATTAACCGTGGTAGCTTATTATCATTTGCTAAATGGGCTTAATATTAGCTTGCCGGAGTGATTTAGATAGTGAAGCATAGAGATGGCTTCATTTTTCTCACGATTACGTGGTTTGATAGAAGCTAGGCATTGCTTTTTGACAACTACCTAGTTCTATAAACTATAAATTTATCTTTTAGTTCTTACCTTGGCTTTCTTCGGTTTTACGAAGGTACCATCACTTTTGGCTTTTGCATCACGTTTTGCTTTGGCTTTTTTCTTTTCTGCTGTTGTGTGGCGTGGTTTATCTTTGCGTTTGCCTTGTTCTTTGCTCTTGGTTTTAGTCGCCGAATTTGCTTTTGGCTTACGTTTTACAACGCGCTCTGAGCTATGTGATGCATTCCTTTCTTTGCTAAAGGTAGAGATCTTTAATTGTTGTCCTGCAACCCAGACTTTTTTCAGATCGTTAACCGTGTCTTTGGATAAGCCTTTAGGAAGATCGACCAGACTATAATCACCGTAAATGCTGATTTGTCCCATTTGCTTGCTGTCGATGCCGCCTTCATTGGCGATCGCACCAACAATGTTACCGGGTTTAACTTTATGGCTATGTCCGACTTCGATGCGGTAACGCTCCATACCTTCTTCGGTTGCGACATCTGGGCGTTCAGTGCGCTTACCATCACGATTATTATCACGACGGCTACGTTCTCCTCGATCACGTCCACGTGATTTAGGTGCATCACGTTCCCAATTTTCTTTGGCGCTACGATGAGGTTTGTTTTGTAATAAGAAGGGCGCATCACCTTGTACTTGAAGTGCTAAGGCTGCAGCAATTTCGACTGCCGGTACATTGTGTTCTTGTTGGTATGATTCAATCATTTGATAAAACATACCTAACTCTTCGGTTGCCAGCGTATCACTAATACGTTGCTTGAACTTGGCAATACGGTTGTCATTAATAAGTTCAGTTGATGGCAGCTCCATCATCTCAATTTTGGATTTGGTTGCTTTTTCAATTGAGTGTAATAAACGTTTTTCACGTGGTGCCACGAATAAGATTGCATCACCTTCTTTACCAGCGCGACCGGTACGACCAATGCGATGAATGTAGGCTTCTGTATCATAGGGAATGTCATAGTTAATGACGTGACTGATACGTTGTACATCGAGTCCACGTGCGGCAACATCGGTGGCAACGAGGATATCTATTTTTTCTTTTTTCAGATCATTAATGGTTTTTTCGCGTTGTTTTTGCTGAATATCCCCATTGAGTGCTGCAGCAGAGTAACCGCGGGCTTGCAGTTTGTCGGCAAGTTCAACGGTGGCGATTTTGGTGCGAACAAAAAGGATGACTGCATCAAATGGTTCGGCTTCTAAAATACGTGTGAGTGCATCCAATTTATGTAAGCCGCTAACAGGCCAAAAACGTTGGCGAATGGTGCTGGCGGTAGCTGTTTTTTCTTTAATCGTCACTTGTTCAGGGTTTTTTAAATACTTGGTAGCAATACGACGAATTTGTGTTGGCATGGTGGCAGAGAACAGTGCAATTTGGCGTTGTTCTGGTAATTGTTCCATAACCCATTCAACATCATCGATGAAACCCATGCGTAGCATTTCATCGGCTTCATCTAACACCAATGCTTTTAGGTTATCGAGCTTCATGGTGCCACGACGCATGTGATCCATTACACGTCCTGGTGTTCCTACAACGACATGTACGCCGCGCTGTAAGGCACGTATTTGAACACGGTAATCTTGCCCACCGTAAACAGGTAGAACATGGAAACCTTTCATGTACTTGGCATATTTTTGGAATGCTTCAGATACTTGAATTGCAAGTTCACGTGTTGGTGCTAACACCAGCACTTGTGGATCTTTTTGTTTCAGTTCCAGATTGGAAATCAGTGGTAATGCAAAAGCGGCCGTTTTGCCGGTACCGGTTTGCGCTTGACCGAGTACATCTCTGTTTTCAAGTAACAGCGGAATTGTTTGTGCCTGAATAGGCGAGGGGCTTTCATAGCCAACTTCGTCTAGGGCTTTGAGTAGCGATTTATTTAACGCCAAATCTGAAAAGTTGATGTTCGTGTCGGACGTCATGAGCTGTACCTGAAATATGAAGAATTGATAACCCTATTGAAAGGGGCGCGTATTGTAACGGTTTGCATCGCCAGATGCATGTTTTATTTAGGAAAATACCGTTATATCGCTACGGTTTAGGCTCTAACTGCCGATAATTAGGGTGTATTGGTGAAGTTCATAGGGTCATTTTTATGTGTAAGCAGGTATTTTTTATGCAAATTAGTCAGTTTATTGTCGGTGTTTGTTTACTTGTATTGGCAGGGCACTCTCAAGCGGCTGTTTCTGATGCTTACTCAAAAGAGGTTAAATCTTGCCTTCAAAATGGCTGGAAGCACTTATCAGTCAAAGTTGCTGGACTTGAAAGAGCGGTGCTTTGGAAGCGGCCTCGCAGTAAATGGAAGCAGGGGGCGATTGTTGTTTTACACGGTGGGGGTGGGAGTCATCATCAATTTTGCACGGGCGGCAGCCGCTTAGAGGCACAGATTGATTTTGTCGAAGAGGCTGTTGAAGAAGGCTTTGCTGTATTTTTGTTGGACTCGACAAAAGACAGTGTGACAGATGAGAAAGGTCAGCGCTGTGGTAAGCGATTTGATTTTACCGTGCTAGACCGCCCCAATCTTGATTTACCTTTTATTGGCAAGATGATTAAACGAGTGATTCCTCAGCTTCGACCAGGACGTTCAGCAAAGAAAATATTTATAACCGGTTTTTCTTCTGGCGGTTATATGGCAATTCGTGCGGCTACTTATTTTAATAAAAATATTACAGCTTTTGCGCCAGTAGCCGCAGGCGATCCTTATGGTACGCGAACGCGTTGTGATGTAAGCCTGTCTAAGAACAGAGTGGCTAAGGGAATCTTAATTGACATTGAAACCAATAAAGTCATAACGGAAAAAAATGCCTGTCAGTCAGCTTCATTTGTGAATGAAAATCCATGGCCGGCTGTACGTGGTAATGAAGCGCCGATGTTTAAACATTTTCACCATAAGGGTGATGCGATAATTGATTATTCCTGTATGAAAAAATCACAAAAGCTATTAAGGCAACACGGTTATTTAGATGATGGTACTTATTTGATAGATTCATCAAAACGGCGGGTTGTTAATCACTTATGGCAAGATGATTATAATGATGAGATGATTGATTTCTTTAAGAGCCAATAAATGTCTAAAGAAAACATCTTATGGAAATCAGTGAGCTTGCCAGTTCTCCCTATTTTTTAGCCGCAATCTTCTTTGTTATTGCCTTTGTTTATTCTTCGGTTGGTTTAGGTGGAGGTTCGTCCTATACCGCGATGATGGCAATTATGGGGTTTAGTGTTTTGGCGATCCCGATGATTTCTTTATCGCTTAATTTATTAGCAACAACCATTGGCAGTTATAATTTCATTCGCAAGAAACACCTGCAATGGCAGTTGCTTACGCCGTTTCTAGTCACTTCCATACCGATGGCCTATTTTGGTGGTTCTTTACAGGTTTCTAAAGAATTTTTTTATTGGGTATTATTAGCGTCATTATGTTTTGTGGCAGCACGTATTTATTTGTGGAAGGTAACTAAGCTACCGTTAAATATGAGCAAACGAAGCAAGATAATTGTTTCGTTAGTGGCAGGTTCTGTACTCGGTTTAATTGCCGGCTTGGCAGGTATTGGCGGTGGTGTTTATCTGGTGCCATTAATTATCTTGTTAGGTCTTGGTACGGCTAAGCAAGCGGCTGCTTGTGGGGTTGTGTTTGTTTGGTTGAATTCATTATTTGGTTTGTTATCTCGTTTACAATATAACCCGATGGAAATCGGTATATTTCCATATTTGTTTGTTGCGGTTCTGGCAGGGGCGGTTATGGGGTCTTATCTGGGGGCGTCAATATTTTCATCTAAGAAAATGGAAAAGATATTAGGTGTTATTATTTTGATTGCTATCTTGGCCTTGGGTAGAAAGTTGTTTCTTATATAATAAGGGTTAAGATAGAGGTTGTTACATCATATTGCTGCTGACGAGGCTTATTATGAAAGTCGTTTTTTTTAATACCAAACAGTATGACGAAAAATACTTCAGTGAAGCTAAGCTAAGTGGCGCACATGAGCTTGTATTTCTTGAAGCCAAACTCTCTTTTGATACTGCATTACTAACACAAGGCGCAGAAGCTGTTTGTGTATTCGTCAATGATATTGTTGACGCTAACATTATTGCCAGATTGTCACAGCAAGGTGTCAAGTTAATTGCACTACGCTGTGCAGGTTTTAATAATGTTGATCTGGTTGCGGCGAAGCAGTATGGCGTTAAGGTAGTGAGGGTTCCGGCTTATTCTCCTAATGCGGTGGCTGAGTATACGGTCGGTTTAATGTTGGCGTTAAATCGTAAAATACATCGCGCTTATTGTCAGGTTCGAGAAGGTAACTTTTCATTAAATGGACTGATGGGCTTTGATATGTCGGGTAAAACAGCCGGCATCATAGGTACCGGAAAGATTGGTGCGTTGGTTGTGCGAACCCTTTGTGCTATGGGTATGAATGTATTTGCTTATGATCCATTTGTGAACCAACAGTGTGTTAAGGATGGTGCCCGTTATGTTGATATTGAGACATTGTTTGCAGAGTCGGATGTAATTTCACTGCATTGTCCATTAAGTGCCGAGACACATCATATTATTGATGCTGAGGCGATTCAGAAAATGAAAACAGGTGTGATGTTAATTAATACCAGTCGTGGTGCTGTGATTGATACAGCGGCGGTAATTGCGAGTTTAAAGTCAGGTAAAATAGGTATGTTGGGTTTGGATGTTTATGAGCAGGAAGAAGACCTGTTTTTTGAAGATCATTCCTATGAGGTGATTACCGATGATGTTTTTGAGCGACTATTAACATTTCCCAATACCCTGATTACTGCACATCAAGGTTTTTTTACCAGCGATGCGATGCGTAATATTGCGACAACAACCTTGGGTAATATTTCCCAGTATGAAACTGGCTCAGGGAAGCTTGATAATGAAGTAACGTATTCATAAATTAGGGAGTAATAATGAAAACGCTAAAAATAATAAAATACATTTTTTCTATTGCCGGTTTAGGCATGTTAGTTGGAAGTTTCTTTTTATACCAAGGCACATCTGAGTTTTTAAGTGATGCGATTAAGGTTGATGGGGTTGTTGTTGATCTCGTACGCTCACGTTCATCAGATAGCACGACGTATGCGCCTAAAATTAGATTTAAAACAGAAACCGGTACCATGATTGAGTTTACGTCTTCATCGGGTAGTAATCCGCCTTCTTACTCAAGAGGCGAGCAAGTTAAAATATTTTATTCATCAAAAAATCCGGATAAAGCCAAAGTAGATAGTTTCTTTTCACTTTGGGGTGGTGCTGTTATTGTTGGCATTCTAGGTTCAACATTTTCTTTGGTTGGTTTTGGGATGATTCTGTTCGGTATTCGTAAACAGCGCAAAAAAGATGAATTACTGCAACAGGGAACACGCATTAATACAAAGTTTCAATCGGTATCACGGAATACGCGTTTAAAAGTAAATGGACGCAACCCTTATATAATCACAAGCCAATGGCAAAATCCTGTTACAAATAAATTACATATTTTTGAGAGTGACAATATCTGGTTTGATCCGGAAGAGTTTGTTAACGAGGATGTGTTGATGGTATTTATTGATCCTGATGATCCTTCTCAATACTATATGGATATTTCCTTTTTACCAACGTTAGCAAAATAGAGAATAAGTAATATTATGCATATTTGGGTTGATGCCGATGCTTGCCCTAAGCCGGTCAAAGAAATTTTATTTAGAGCGGCGGATCGATGTCAGGTAATGCTGACTTTAGTGGCGAATCAACCACTGCATACGCCGCCTTCAAAGTTTATTAGTACAGTGCAAGTGCCTGCCGGTTTTGATGTGGCAGATAATGAGATTGTAAAACGATGTAATATCGGCGATTTGGTTGTGACCGCTGATATTCCTCTTGCAGCAGAAGTTATTGAGAAGCGGGCAATTGCCTTGAATCCGCGTGGTGAGCTTTATACGCCAGAGAATATCCGTGAGCGGCTTAATATGCGTGATTTTATGTCTGAGTTACGCGACACAGGTGTGCAGACAGGAGGACATGCCTGTTATGGCAATAAAGAGAAGCAGGCATTTGCCAACCAACTCGACAAATTGCTCGCACAGGCATAAGGGAGCTTGTGATGGAGGGAGGCTGGTTAGCAGGATTAGAGGTGATAATGTTATTTGCACTTGCCGGATTGATTTGGTTATTTTGGAAATACCTCTAATCATCTGATTTTGTTGAATAAGATTAAAATTTTCTTAATGTTTCAGCAGAATTGTCGATAGCATCAGTAATGAACGTCATTTTACGGTGTCTATAAAGTTATGCGATTTTTCATACTTCTTTACGGTGGTCTGTTATTGGTGAATATTGCCAACGCAGATAATGCTGATTTAATTAAAGAGCTTAAAGAGATTCCTCTAGAAGTTGAGATGTTTTCGCGTGGTGCGCCAGTGCCATTACCTGAGGCCGTTCAAGAGCAAGTAGCTACGGGAATAAAAACGCTACTTAAGACTTGTCGTGCTGATTCAAAAACCAGTCCATTAGCCTTTAAGAAATTTAATAAACGCTTACCATTTAATTGGACTAGAGCGACGGATCCACTTCGCAATACGTCGTACTTACTTGTGTCATTAGGTAAATTGGAAAAATTACGTGCAGGAAATAAAACGGTCTATGCTCAAAAAATATTAATGGAAACTCCAGAGGGCAATTGGCCTCGGAAATATATCGTGACAACAGATGGTCGTAGCGAGATTCAATTTGGACGGTGTTCAGGACTAGTAGTAGTGGATATTATCTGCATTCCTGAGTTATTGGAGAAATTACCTAAAGATTATGCACGCGCCTGCAGTGTTTTACCGCCTAAAAGCAGTGAATTAGTAAAATAAGTTTAGTTTTAATGGCTTGATTTTCTTGCTCAAAAGGCCAAACTAGCGTTAGTTACTTATTTGATAACACTAAGGTGTTTATTATGCGACATTTACTCATATTAAGTTATTTCATTTTATTCTTCACCGCTGCTATGGCTTACGCGGCGGAATCATCTAAAAAGCAAGGTGCCTTTAAAGGTGGCAAGTTGGTAGAAATGCCTGCTTGGTTTAAATCATCATTTTTAGATATCAGAGAAGATATTGCTGAAGCTACCGAATCCGGTAAGCGGGTGATGATTTATTTTCATCAAAATGGTTGCCCTTATTGTGCAAAGTTAGTTAATGATAATTTTAAAGATAAAGAAACGGTTGACTATCTTGCTAAATATTTTGATTCGATTGACGTCAATATGTGGGGTGATCGCGAAGTTATCGGTTTAGATGGAAAAGATTATAACGAGAAGTCTTATTCGGCGAGTTTAAAAGTTTGGTTTACGCCAACTATTTTATTTTTCGATGAAAAAGGCAAAGTGGCGTTACGTATTAACGGTTATTATCCGAAAGAAAAACTCTTGATTGCGTTGCGTTATGTGGCTGAGAAAAAAGAAACAGAATTAAGTTTTTCTGACTACTACAAACAGTTCTCTAATACCAAGAAAGCTGGAAAATTAATTTCTGAAAGTTATTTCGTTAAACCCGCTTACAACCTGCAAAAACTTAAACAGCAGAAAAAGCCATTAGCGGTTCTCTTTGAGCAGGCTAATTGTAAGGACTGTGAAAAACTTCATAACATTACCTTAAAAGATAAAGATACCGTTGAGATTTTAAAGCAATTTAATATTGTTCAGTTAGATCGTTGGGCTGATACACCAATCATTGATCTGGATGGTAAAAAGACTACTGCTAAAAAGTTAGCAGATAAACTTGAGATTGCTTTTGCACCCTCGGCTGTTTTGTATGACAAGGGTGTAGAAGTAATTCGTATTGAAGCCTTCCTAAAAAGTTTCCATGTACAGTCTGTGTTTGATTATGTTTTGACTGGTGGATATAAGAAAGAAACCAGTTTCCAACGTTATATTGAGCATCGTGCCGATGAAATACGCAAGCAAGGTAAAGATGTCGATATTTGGAAGTAGTTGAGTCTTATTTTTGGACGGCCTTTAGTAGGTCGATAGTTTGTACGGTTTGCTGTAGCGGTTCTAATTGATCATCAAGATCATTAAAGTTCCACAGTTCATGGTCAGCTAATTGACTGGGTGTGATATTACCCATGGCAGCATAAATATTGCCGGGGATCTTTGGGTTTTCTGCAGCTAAATCGGCAATGAGTTTTTTAATCTTCTGTCGCGTTAGATTTTCTTGTGAACCACAAAGATTACAAGGAATGATCGGGAACTGTTCGCGTTCGGCATATTCGGCAATATCTTCTTCGCGACAGTAGGCAAGTGGCCTAATAACAATATGTTTTTTGTTGTCAGTGAGTAGTTTTGCGGGCATTGAGCGCGTTGCTCCACTGTACATAATCGACATTAATAAACTTTCTATCATGTCATCTCGATGATGCCCGAGTGCTACTTTTACAAAGCCATGTTTTTCCGCCCATGTGTAAATATTGCCGCGGCGTAGACGCGAACAAAGTGAACAAGTCGTTTTTCCTTCTGGGGTTTTGTCCATGACAATGGAGTAGGTATCGCGCGTCAGGATCTCATAGTCAAAATCGTGTTCGGTTAACCAACTGCGTAGGTTGCTGTCGTCCCAACCTGGTTGCGATTGATCGAGGGTAAAAGAGAACAGCTCAAACGGGACATGCGCTTTGACTTTGAGCTTTTGTAGCAGCTGCAGCAAAGTGAAGGAATCCTTACCACCGGATAAGCAGACCATGATGCGATCGCCCGATTGAATCATATTATAGTCCGAGATGGCTCGACCTAAATGACGCAATAACCGTTTTTCTAATTTATCGTGAGCCATGGAATTTCCGAGTGGTTTTAAGGGCGCATAGAATACCACAGGACTTTAACTTGTCGAACAGAGGTAATAACACTATTCTTTGCTTTACAACAATTTAGGGGTTCTTAGCGTGGTTATTATTGGGCGTATTATATTGCTGGCTTTATTCATTTTGGCGGTATATTTGCCATTACGTGGCTGGAAAACCTGGCAAGGTGGATGGCGCTATGTGGCATTGTTGCCGCTTTTACCGTTACTGGGTTTGCTTGCTTATGAGTTTGGCTATGATTTTTCAGACAACTTAGAACAGACCTTGCTTCCAGAGGTTGTGGTATTAGTTGTGCTGGGTTCTTTATTCTTATCTGCCATCTTAGGCTTGTTGTGGAATAAGAAGCTTCAGAAACAAAAGTGAGGCTGAATAAGCGCTAAGGCATTATTCTTCGCCACAAATTCCCGTATCGAATTGTAGTACGCTAGAGGTGGCGCGGCGGTAAATCCAAACACCAGCAAGAATACCAATAATTGTTGATACCGCAGCGAGCTTGCCTTCACCTAATTGTACCAGAGCAATGGAAGGGCAAGCACCAGTAAGCGCCCAGCCGACACCAAATAATACACTGCCCGTAATAGTCCCTTTGGTGAATTTCTTTTTCGGTGTGGCTTTGTTTCGAGTAAGGATCATGAAGCCGACCATGTTGATACCAACAGCGGTGGCAAACACCAATAGCAAAGGAATATTTTGTAAAATGAATAATGAATGTATCTGTGCGTAATCAGTAAAACCACTCATACTTAACGTTGTTCCTAGCGCTAAGCCAAATATGCCATAGTAAAAATAGTTACGCATGATTAAGATCCTAAATAGTGAGCAGCCATGGAAAAGGCAATCGCTGTTCCAAAAAATGTAATGGTGGCAATAATACTGGCAGGGGCAAACCGGCTAAACCCGCTCAAGCCGTGACCGGAAGTACAACCGCCAGCCATTTGGGTTCCAAACCCGACCATTAACCCGCCAAAGAACAACATCATCAAAGAGCCAATTCCGCTACCAAACAAACTGGTATGTAATTCACCAAGGGTCGGCTGAAAACTAAGCTCGCCTCTTAGGTGGGCACCAAGTACACCTCCTGCAATGAGCATAATGAGGAATAATAAATGTGCCGTCCAAGGTGAGCGGTTAGGTGATATTGTTGTTTTTGATGGTTTTAGTGAGATATCTTCAGTTGACTGGTGTCTGGAATTCATGAACGCCAGTACTTTTTCCTCGCCAAATTCTTCAATTGTTGCTGCCATTAAGGCATCTTCGAACAATTTAGGGTTGTCTTGGAAAGGTGCTTCTGCTTCTTTAACTGCGCGGTCATTTTTCCATAAAATAATACGAGCCCAACTCCCAGAAACGCCAAGAGGGCGGTGTAATGCAATATAAAATCCGAGTGTGACAAAGGATAATGCTGCACCGGCAATCCACCATGGTAAGTAAACGTCCATTATCAGTGACCTCCTGATTTAGGTAAGAGTGCCATCAAGTTTTCATATCCATGTTCTACGGCTAAATCATAAGCGGTTTGACCATGAATATTTTTTAGCTTGGTATTGACCTTATGTTCTAACAATAGTTTTACGATATCTTCAGAATTGGCATCAACGGCTGCCATTAAGGCGCTGGTTCCTTCAACATTGGTTTCATCAAGATTAATACCTTGAGCGTGTCGAATAAACGACTCAACCATGCGAGTTCTATGTTTGGCGATAGAGTTAAATAAAACAGTTAAGGCAAATTGTTCTTGGCTCCTAGCAGAGCTAATTATTTTTCCATTAGGAAGTAATGTAACTGGAACAGGTTGGTGTGCACCGGACATTTTGTAGCGAACGCAATTATTGAAAACGCCGTTACAATATTTTTCTTTCCAAATATCTAGCGCTGGATTTAATGCAAATTGGACAAAAAGTTCACATCCTTCGATATGAGAGCAAGACATAATTTTCCTCAAAAATAATACGACTAATAATTTTTTTATTTAATTATTAGTAACGATTAGTTATTTAGCATCTTATATTTTTATAATATAAACAACCATTAATTTAATATAGTTTTACTTAGAAATAGTCTGGCTTCGATTTTAAGATCAATATATAACTTACCTTAATTGTCGGGTAAGGATGAAGATGAGTAAATCTAATTTTGTTATGTATTTTGAGTTAGGTAAAAATAATTGTAAGTAACTTAAGTTACCTAAAAATTGAATATTATTTAGATATTTATTTGAGTAGTTTAAAGTACTTAAAGGGGAATGAGCATAAAAAAAGGCAGCTAAAGAGCTGCCTTTTTATCACTTACAGATGGTGTAGCTTACGCTTTGTGAGCACCCATGTTGTCAGTGTTCTTAGCCGTACCGTCATCGTAACCGGCTTGGTAAGTGTCTGTGATGCGTTGCTCTTCACGCAGAGGATTTTGCATGTAGCCGCTCATCCAGCCATCCATGTATTCTGCACTGATGCCTTCGCTCTCCATCTTGGAGACTGTGTCGTAGTAAGCTTGGTCCATAATGTTGCTCCCATTAATGGTGAGTTAATAAATTCAAAACGAGATTGTAGAGACTGATGGAGCAACATGCAATATTAGATAATATATACTTACTAAAATACGGAAGAAATTTGGCTATTTTAGGGGTGTTTTTGTTTTAAGCTATTGTTTTTAATGAACAATATTCTATTATACGCTTGGTGAATGCTTGTTTTTATCATGTAATTACTTATAACGTACTGTTTTTTATTAAAAAATTAACAAAATTATGTGAGGGTGATGGAGAGGATCTATTTCTTAGTGAGTTTCGATTGCATCAAGCAACCCGAATTTTGGCATTGAAATTTATTGATATACGCTAATCTGTTGTGTCTTGAGGCGCTTTCACAATAGTCTGTGTTTTAGTACACCGCTTTTATTGTGTAGCCTTCTTTAGCAAGTAAATGCAGTAAGCCTTTTTTACCGGCCAGATGTAGTGCACCAACGGCAATAAAAGCACGTCCTTCCTTTAAACGTGGTTGCATACGCTCCAGCATGGTTATATTGCGGTTATCGAGGATATTTTCTTTGAACTGTGAGTTGGTGTTGGACGAGTCGAGTTGTTGCATACTTAATGATTCGAGTAATGCCAGATCACTGTTTAGCCAAGCGTTTTTTAGCTGTTTAAATTGTGCCGGAATGTTTTTTAGATCCTTCAAAGTATGCTTTAGCATTTTGATCTGTTCTTTTCGACTTATACTATTAAAGACTGAAATTTGTTCTTCAAAGCTCTCGAGCGCATAGGTTTTTAGGCCACGAATTTTTGCGAGTTTGTAGAGCTTTTTATCGAGGAACTCACCTGTAATGGGCTTGGGTAAACTGAGCATTGTCGATACTGCCCATGGTTTCATGAGCATGGCCATTTGCTCTGGGATACCTCGTTTGCTCAATGCTTTGAGACTGCGCTTGTATAAATTTGGCCCGACAACGCTTTTTAGCGTTTTACCGTCGGTATAAAGCATGGCTAGCGTAGCTTTTTGCTGTAATTGTGGATCAGGTATCAATTCAAGGCTCATACTCTTGCTATGCTGAATAGCACGAACTAGTTTTCGGTTTAGGCGGACAACTTTAGGGTCATCAACATGGATGGTGCCAAATAAATAGCTGATTTTGCCGCCATCAGAGCTGATTTTCCAGAGAATGCCATGATCATAACCAGTTTCCGAGATGAATTCGGCGGTAACTTCAGCATGCAATACATTGCTGAGTAGTAGC
>JALTKP010000201.1 GCA_027078075.1 Gammaproteobacteria bacterium
TGGTCACGGTGCAGAAGGTGCATTGGATATGGACCAGCTTTTAACCAGTGTTGAAGAAGCAGCTGACTTTGTTCAAGCTACGGGTGTTGATGCGCTTGCAATTGCGATTGGTACATCACACGGTGCATACAAATTTACTAAAGAGCCTACTGGTGACGTTTTACGTATTGACCGCATTAAAGAGATCCATGAACGCCTACCTAACACTCACTTGGTAATGCATGGTTCTTCTTCAGTACCACAAGAATGGTTGAAAACAATCAACGAATTCGGTGGTGACATGGGCCAAACTTACGGTGTACCTGTTGAAGAAATTCTTGAAGGTATCAAGAATGGTGTACGTAAAGTTAACATCGATACAGATTTACGTATGGCATCTACTGGTGCGGTTCGTAAATTCTTGTCAGAAAATACAGCTAACTTTGATCCACGTAAATTCCTTAAAGCATCTACAGCTGCTATGAAAGATATCTGTAAAGCGCGTTACGAAGCTTTTGGTTCAGCTGGACATGCAGATAAAATTACATCTAAGAGCCTTGAAACAATGTTCATGATGTACGCTTCTGGCGAGTTAGACCAAAAAATTGGCTAAACTATTTTACAGTTAAGTCTTTTAAAGGCGTACTTCGGTGCGCCTTTTTTTATGTCTAGAATCCATTTATTGATTAGGGCATAGTTAGAATATAGGAAAAAGGGGGGGATCACCGTGTCAGAAGAGAATGGAAATATGGGGGCGGGTAGAACATTTTTGATTTTATCCGGTAGTCTATTAATTGTCCTTGCGATTGCTGTATTGTTAATGATCGGTGTACTGACATACCAGATATTTTATCAACCAGATCAAGTTTATTTAATAAAGTATTTGATGAATACAATCGACTTATCTGATAAAGCCTTTTTTGGTCGTATCGATAATGCTGATTTTTTTGTGCATATTTCAGACCCAATTAAGTATTTCCTTTATCTCATGGCGACATTCTTGATTCTTAGTATTGTTGTAAAAATCTTTACAGGTATTTTATCATCAGGAATTAGCTTGATAAAAATAGCGAATAGAACAACTCTAAATAATAAGGCAGATTAGTTTTTAACAGGTTTCTTTTGTAATTTTCGTTGCAAGGTTCTGCGGTGCATCCCCATTGCCCTTGCGGCAGCCGATATATTACCTTGATGTTCTGTCAGAACTTTTTGAATATGCTCCCACTCTAATTTCTTAACGGACATATGCCGTTGATTTGTTGGAACATTGGCATTGCCATCATCCGAAAGCAGAGCTTCAATAATTTCACTGACAGAAGCAGGTTTTGTAAGATAGTGTTTAGCGCCAAGTTTTATTGCCTCGACAGCGGTTGCGATACTAGCAAAGCCAGTTAGTACAATTAATCGTATTTCTGGATGTGCGCTAATAAGTTGTTGAATTAATTGTAACCCTGATTCATCGCCAATGCAGAGATCAATGATGCCTAACTGGGTACTATGTTTAGATAACAATGAAATAGCCTGTGAGGAGTCAGCTGCACTGTGCACAGTAATATTGTGTCGTTCAAGCGCGCGCGCAAGTGTTTCTCGAAAAATATCATCATCGTCTACAAGCAGTAGCGACTTTTTAATTTCAGGGTTATTCATTACTTACTCGTTGGCACTGCATCTACAACAATGGGTAAATTAATAATGGTAGAAACACCACCTTGTCGTCGGTTGAATAATTTAACATTGCCACCGAAGCGACTAATAATTGAATGAGTAAGGAATAACCCGAGTCCAAGACCTTCTTTTTTAGCGGTGTAAGGTTGCTGTCCGATAGCCTGTTTAGCTTCAATACTAAGACCTTCACCACGATCTTTAATATTAATCGTTAATGTTGTTGAGTCCCAATGTGCGATCCATTCTACTTTATTAGGAGAGGCTTCGTGAGCATTATCGAGCACATTTATGATAGCTTGTTGTAGTGTAATGTCAGCAAGAATAGAAGGTATTGAAGACAACCCATCCCAATGCGTGTCTATTTTGGAGTTAGGATGTAGGCTCTTCCATTCAGAAAATATTTTTTCTAAAAAGACATCAATGGACAACAAATTTCCACCACAGAGGGGAGCCGTCCCTGTAGATGCCGCGAGTGTTGCTAAGGCATTTTTACAACGGACAATTTGTGATTGAAGTGTAGTGACAATATGTTGATGTTTAGAATCTAATTCATCTGCAAGCTCTTCACACAATAGAGACATGGTTCCCAGAGGTGTTCCCATTTCATGTGCGGTACTGGCAGAAAGTGTCCCTAATAAAACAAGTTGTTCATCTCGAAGTTGTTGCTCACGAGCACTGGCTAATTCTATTTCTTTATCTCGCAATGAACGACGCATTCCTCCTACCAAGTAGGAAGTGATCGCGGCACTGATTACAAATGATACCCACATACCAAAAACATGTTGTGAAAATCCACTACTAGAATTATGAGCGAAAGGTAGCGGTTGGTATTTCCATATTAATAAACTGTAACAGATAGCCGTTATTATGGTGATAACCCAAGTGTAACGTGAAGACAAAACAGCGGTTGCAATGATAATGGGTAATAGGAACAACAACACAAATGGATTAGTGGCACCACCAGTGAGATAAAGTAGCGCAGTAAGGATGATGACATCAACGAGCAACTGAAATAAAAATTCTAACTGGCTAACATTTCCTCCCAAGCGAAGACGTATTAACGTGAAGAGATTAAATAAAGCAAAGCTAAGAATGACCATGCCAATAGAGAGAACCGGGAGTGCAATGTTGAGGTAAATCTGTGTGATATAAACAGCCAATAATTGACCGATGATAGCGACATTACGCAACATAAATAGGCGGCGTAAATTTAAATATTCAGCTGTCTTTGTTGCAAACATGCGTTTATCTTTTGACATAATATCTTTGATGTAAGCCCGAAGTTCTATAGTGTTCTATTTTACCCTGTGTCTGACCGGCGCAGCAACGTACACCTCCCCTAACTCATTGATTTTTAATATCCTGCGACAATTTGTCACATTCTCAATGATGTCTTGTGTCGATATTATGCGGAGCAGATATTAATCAAATGAGCGTTAGTATGAGAAAAATAATAGGTGCTGCAGTTCTTTTATCAGTTAGTTTTGGGCCTGTCTATGGGCAAGAGTCACATGATTCTGGTTTACATCAACACAATCATAATCATGGTGATGTTCCTATTGGCGTGATGGGAGGGCATACACACGAGAGTGGCGGTATTATGTTTTCATATCGATACATGACGATGCATATGAATGGCAATCGCGACGGGACAAATCGGTTGAGTAATAGTGAAGTATTAGCTAATTATAAAGTTACGCCAACAAGCATGGATATGAAAATGCACATGTTTGGTGCTATGTATGCGGTAAATAATAAGTTAACACTCATGGCTATGTTGCCTTATGTGAAGACCTCGATGGATCACTTAACGCGTACAGGAAAGAAATTTACAACCAGTGCAGAAGGTCTAGGTGATATTAAATTAACAGGCTTATATAAAATTGCAGGTGATTCAAAAAGTAACCTACAGCTTAATTTTGGTGTTAGTTTTCCAACGGGCTCGATCGATGAGCGTGATGATACGCCTGTTGCAAATGATGCAAAGTTACCATACCCAATGCAGCTTGGTTCAGGAACCTACGATCTTATTCCCGGTATTACATATAGACAACAGCGCGACAATTTCTCATGGGGAACACAGTTACTAGCAACGATTCGCCTAGGAGAAAATGATAACGATTACACATTGGGCGATCGAGTAGAGTTATCAGCTTGGTTACAAAAAAATTGGAGTAGTGAGTTTAGTAGTTCGGTGCGTTTGAAGGGGCAAAGCTGGTCAAATATTGATGGTGCTGATCCAGATCTTAATCCAGCAATGATATCTACCGCTGATCCTGATTTACGAGCCGGTAAGCGAGTAGACCTTATCTTAGGTGTTAGTTATTCAGCACGAAGTGGGACATTAAAAGGCAATCGCTTCGCTTTGGAAATTGGCAAACCGGTGTATCAAAAATTGGATGGCCCACAATTAGAAACGGATTTAATTTTAACCGCAGGTTGGCAATACGCATTTTAGACGCTTAAATTTAATGATTATCGCGCACTCTTAGAGTGTTCATTAGGGGTACCTCTCTCTCTCAGGTGCCCCTTTTTTTATCTAGTAAGCAGTGCTTGTTGAAATAAGATTTAGCAGATGGATATTATTAATAGGCATAAAAAAGCCTGCCTGCAAATGAACAAGAGCAGGCAGACTTTAAGTTAATATCAGCATTTAGCTTAGTTTTTCGCCCGTGAGTTTTTCATAGGCTTCAAGATATTTCTCAGTTGTTTTGGTAACAACATCTTCAGGTACATCAGGTGCTGGGGCTTTTTTATTCCAGTCTTGGTTTTCTAACCAGTCGCGTATGTACTGCTTATCGTAACTTTCTGGACTTTTACCTGGAGCATAAGTTTCCATTGGCCAGAAGCGAGATGAGTCGGGTGTAAGTGCTTCATCAATGAGAACCAGTGAGCCTTCATCATCAAGACCAAATTCAAACTTAGTATCAGCAATAATGATGCCGCGTTTTGCTGCAAAGTCACGTGCTGTTGAATAGAGTTTGAGACTAACGTCACGCACCTGTTCAGCCATATCTTGACCAATAAGGTTGACGGTGGCATCAAAGTCGATGTTTTCATCGTGCTCGCCAACGTCGGCTTTACTTGACGGGGTGTAGATAGCTTGTTCAAGCTTATCGGCCATCTGTAGGCCCTCAGGAAGAGCGATACCACAGATGGCGCCTGTGTTCTGATAATCTTTCCAGCCAGAACCAATAATGTAACCACGAACAATGGCTTCAATCGGCAGCGCATTTAATTTTTTAACAACAATCGCTTGTCCTTCAACTTGCGCGCGTTCTGCTGCGTCAGGAAGTACATCTTCAAGGCTTAAGTTAGAAAGCTGGTTTGGTACAATATCGCTTAATTGATGGAACCAGAAATTTGAGATCTCTGTAAGAATGCGACCTTTGCCTGGGATAGGTGTAGGCAAGATGACATCAAATGCAGACAGACGATCAGTGGTGACAATCAGTAAGTGTTTGTCATCGATATCATAGATATCACGTACCTTACCGCGGTTAAGCAGTGGTAAGCTGGTCAGAGTCGATTCAAATAGGCTGTTGTTCATGGGTTTTCCAGTTCATTTTATTTACCGAGGCGTGATTGTGCCGTGAGTTTGAGCCAGACGCAAATATCAAAACTTGTTTATGTGGGTCAGGGAGGGCCATTATCGACAATACCCCTTCTTTCACTATGTGAATCAGGGTGTTATCCCTTGGCGGTCATTGTTGCCGATAAAAGTGTTTCACCTAGGGGGATCAATCTCCTGTCGGTACGACCACCAAAATCAGTGGATAGTTTAGCAAGTGTTGCAGATGAATATGGTTTACCACTAATTCACTGGCAGAAGGGCTGTGAAGCCGAGATAGTGGCTAAATTAACAGAAATTGAGCCTGATTTAGTGATTATGAGCTGTTTCCCTTGGCGTGTTACTGAAACATTATTATCAATACCTAGCCAGGGATGGTGGAACTTACACCCCTCAATGCTGCCTCGATACCGAGGTCCGACCCCATTATTCTGGCAAGCAAGAGCGGGCGAAGAGTACACAGGAGTAAGCTTGCACCAGGTTGTTGCTGAGCTTGATGCAGGAGCAATTTTAGGGCAACAGGTTGTATCATTGTCTGCATTTCAAGGGCGGCAGCTGGAAGAGGAAATAGCAAGGCAGGGAGCAAAGCTGATTGAACAAGCATTGCTTGAACAGGCTCAAGCTAGACTAATTCCAACACAACAGTCTAAAATTGAGGGTCGTTACTATGGCTTCCCAACGAAAGAGAACCGGCGTTTAGAAATAAAGGGTGCCGCGAGTAAAGCACACCAGTTTATAGTGTTAGTTAATGCGGTTTACCCATTATGGATTGATATAAATGAAAAACGATATTATGTGAAAGAAGCGATTAGTTTCGATGATGATAAAAAGATGAATAAAGCGTTTATTATTAAGAATAATCGATTAACAATTCAGTTTGAGCAAGGTGTTTTGGATATCTTAGTTGAGGAAGCGTAATGGCAGTAAGAAAAATATTACGGATAGGTGATCCTTTTTTATTGCAACGCGCGAATGAAGTAGAAGAATTTGATACACCTGAATTACATCAACTCATAGAAGATATGTTGGAAACCATGGCAGCATGTGACGGTGCCGGCTTGGCAGCACCACAAATTGGTGTTGATCAACGTGTGGTTATTTTTGGAGTAAAACAAAATCCACGTTACCCTGAGGCGGAACAAGTGCCTCTAACGGTGTTGATAAACCCTGTTATAGAACCACGTAGTGATGAAATGCAGATGGCATGGGAAGGTTGCTTGTCGGTACCGGGAATGCGGGGGGCTGTGCCACGTTATACAAATATTAGATATGTTGGTGTTAACCAATATGGTGAGGTTATTGATCAAACCGGATCGGGGTTTCATGCCAGAGTTGTGCAGCATGAGTGTGATCATCTAGATGGTATTTTATACCCATCACGAATAGAAGATATGCGCTACTTTGGTTTTACTTATGAGTTATTTGCTGAAGGCTCACTTGCTAATCCGCAGCCATTAGGTGAATAAAAAATAAAAGCGGAACCCAATGGGCTCCGCTTTAAAATAAGCTTAAATAATAAGTCGCAAATAACTATTTACGAGCTTTAATCATAATAACAACGTGTCGATTTTTTTGTCGGCCTTCAGCTGTTTTATTTGAAGCGACAGGTGATGACTCACCCGCACCGTTAGTACTGATTACACTACTATTAATACCTTTTGATACAAGATAAGATTTTACAGAGGCCGCGCGGCGTTCTGATAGTGCTTGGTTATAAGCTTCAGAACCACGGCTATCCGTATGTCCCGTAATCGAGATGTTATCGATGTAGTGGTAAGATTTAAGTTTTGATGCCAGCTCATCTAATTCGCTTATCCCCGCATTGCGAAGATCTGATTTATTAGTATCAAATAAAGCATGTGCAGCAAGATCAATATTTTCATGCACAATTGGTTTAGGCGCAGGTTTAGCATGAACTTTTTTATGCATTTTCTTGTGCATTTTTTTGTGTGAAGTGACACAGTGTTTGTTGTCTAGATTCGGACGATGTTTAATTTTGATAATAGAAACACATTCACCAAAGCCATCAACGACAATCTTGCCATTTCTATCGGTGAGGAAGCCCCCATCTGCTGATACAATTGTTGGAAGTGCCAGTTGTACCATGACAGCTGCAGCGATAGTTGACGAGATTACAATAGATTTTTTCATTTTATTACCCCACATATTCATATAAGCGATCAGTATATACACGCTATCTAATGAATAACAAGTAGGTAAATTCAGGTAAAGTAATCAGGTGCATTATCTGCTTTCCACTTGATGTTACAACCCATGCTAGGCTTCTGAATATTTTCAGAAATTGCTTCCATAGCAAGTACAGCATCGAAGGCAGAACGCATATCTGAGCCTGTAATAGTATTGTTATTGCTAGGGCGTGAGTCATCAAACTGTCCACGATAAGCCAATTTTAAATCACTATCGAATAAAAAAAAGTCGGGTGTGCAGGCGGCTTTGTAGGCTTTTGCCACAGACTGATCTTCATCAAATAAATAAGGGAAACAGTAGTTCATTTCCTTGCTAAGAGTGACCATTTTATCAGGGCTATCATCAGGGTAATTTTCAATATCGTTGGCATTGATAGCGACAGCCGCAAGCCCTTTAGATTGGTATTCAGCGATGAGGTCATTTAATTGTTTGTGGAGATGTAAAACATAAGGACAATGGTTACACATAAAAATAACCAGTAATGCTTTATTGGTATTAAAGTCTGATAAACGGATTATTTTACCTGTTGCCGGCTCGGGAAGTGCAAAATCAGGTGCAAGAGTACCCAATTTAAGCATGGTGGATTCTGTACGAGACATTATGTTTCCTTGGTATAAAATTAATACCACAGCTTATTATTAAGTGAAGCAAAAATAAACAGTTATAGTTTTGTATATTAATATCAAAATTTGAGACGACATCGACATACTATGTGTGACACAGGGCACCTTTTTATTATCAGCTAACGGTTATTGTAAGCACCGTTATAAATAATGATAAGAGGAAATAGTATGGATACTCGTCTATTAATGATAGTGGCTACACTTTCTGTGACACTTACAGCATGTAGTAGTGCACCAACAAAGCCAGCTGAAGATTTGGCACTGGCTAAACAATGCGATAAACAACTCGATGTTGGTTATAAAGAATTAAATTTCTCTAGTGCAAAAGGTTTCGGTGGTAGCTGGGAATATACGAAAGCAGCTAGTTTGCTTGGGGCAGCGAAAGTACAGTCAGGTTTTGGTAGTTACAATGGTTGTATCGAAAAAGTAAAAACAGCTCGTGCTTATATTAAAGAATCAGAAAAATAATAACACTGAAGGGCTGATGAAGTTTATCAGTCCTTCATGCGAGCACGTGCAATCGTATAGTGAGCACCTTGTTTGAGTTTTTTGTAGTCACCAAAAACATCTTCAAAATGACGTTTCATGAACTTGCGTAAACCATTCACGGTAACGACATACAGTTGGCCACCGGGTTTAAGGTGAGCTTTGGCATCATGTAAAATAATTTGTAATAGTTCTTTGCCAACCTTTGCAGGTATGTTTGAAACGATACAATCAAACTTTCTATCATCGACCTGATCAAAGGCATTACTTAGAATGGCTTCCGCGTTGTTTATTTTATTAGCGGCAATATTTTTATTTGAATAATTGACACCAACAAAATCCTTGTCAGCTAAGAGCGTATTGCCATTAGGCGCAAGTTTGGCAAGGGTGATGCCAATGGGGCCGTAGCCACAGCCCATATCGAAGCAATCGGAATCATCTGAGATATCGATATATTTTAGTAGTAGTAATGTGCCTTCATCAATTTCACGAGGTGAGAACAACCCCCATGTTGTATGAAAGTGTAAAGGGTGGTCACGTAGTGTGACATCAAATTCGATATCTTTACGTAGAGCATCAATGTAAATATTTTTTGATTTCATAGGATAATAATATATAGGTAGTTTATTGTGTTTACTTCTTTAGAGTTTGTGGTTTAAATATTCCAGCATCGCCCTACGATGATTGATACGTATTCGTGATAAGCCTGCATTTTCGACCTTGATTCTATACAAACCAAAAGGTTCTGTATGTAGAACATGAGAAATAACCGCACGGATTACACCTGCATGGGTAACCACGAGTACGTGTTTATTAGCATGGTTTTTAACAACATCGTCGTATGCGTCGATCACACGTGAAATAAAATCATTGAGGTTTTCAGCATCTGGTGGGCGATTGTTTACTGGGTCAGCATAAAAGGCATTGTATTCCTCAAGTCGCTGCGTTTGTAACTGTGTCGGCGTTTGACCTTCCCAATCACCAAAACCGACTTCTTTAAAGCGGTCGTCAACTGTAGCAGAGAGCAGGTGCTTACTGGCAAGTTCATCGGCAAAGGCTTTGCAGCGTTGCAGAGGTGAACTAATGATATGCGACCAAGGACATTGTCCATCTACAGCATCACGCATTTGCTGCCAGCCTTTTATACTTAATGGATCGTCAATACGATGCCCACGGAATGCTCGGCCACCAACAGGCTCACCATGACGGATGAAATCAATGATGGTTTCATCCATGATAAAATTACCTAATGTTCTTCGCCATGAGAGAGAGCAATGCTTTTATTCATTATGTAATCTGTTATAGCCATCGCAATCGCAGAGGCAATAAAGGTTAAGTGAATAGTGACTTGCCAATAAATAGTTACACTATTTATTTGGTCAGCATTGATGAAAGTTTTGAGTAGGTGTATCGAAGAAATACCAATGAGTGCCATAGAAAGTTTAATTTTCATGGTGGTGGCATTTACATGTGATAACCATTGGGGTTGATCAGGATGTTCTTTTAGATTAAGTCGTGAAACAAAGGTTTCATAACCACCAATAATCACCATGATTAATAAATTTGCAATCATAACAACGTCAATCAGACCTAAGACGATGAGCATGATTTCGGTTTCAGAGAAGGTGTTGGCATCAGCAACTAGGTGCATTAATTCTTTCATGAACAAAAACACATATACACCTTGCGCCACAATAAGCCCTAAATATAGTGGTGCTTGTAACCAACGGCTCCAAAAGATCATTTGCGCCATAACAGCTTGTGAGGCATTTCTTTCTGGGGTGGCTTTTGTGTTCATTGTTTTCTCAATCATTGTTAATTAAATTTGGCGCTAGAATAGCACATAGTTCTTTTATCGAAGCTGTAATTTTTACGGCTAGGACAATATTTGGGCTAATTATCAGTAATTCAAGCTTGTTTTACAAAGCATTTTTGGTAAATAGTACGGTTGCAGGGCAGGTGATGTGCTAAATGAAGGCTAGTCTTTTAATCCTAACTTATATATCTCGAGTAGTGTTTTCTCAAATTCAGGATGTTGTTGTAAATCACTTATCGCCATATTTTTTCTAACAATCATCTTTATGTCTTGTAATGCAATGTCATTTTTCCATTCATTTTCGAAATTTGAATAGTTTAAAACCCCGTCAATAACATGTTTAGTAACCATCCCTTGAGCATCTGTGATGTTTACTTGTTCCGCTTGCATCATTTCATATTCGTATGAATATATATCAATATTATTTGTTTTTGCAATTAGGCTACAGAAGTCTGGTAAGCCACCTTCACCTTGCAGGTGCAAATCAAGATCTATGGTTATAGATGGCGTGAATTTCACGCCTTTGAAATAGAATTCAATTGTTGCAGTTATTGAGTTTTTCATGAAGCTGATACTATATTAAATTGTAAGATAAGTCAGATAACAGCGCGTTGCAAAAGCAACGCATTAGATATTGCGCGTTATGATGTAAGGGCAGCAAATAATTTTGGTAATTTTTCTGGCAAACGCTCAATTTTATCAATCACTGTGTATTGGCGACCAAAGATATCTGCTACATACTCATCAGCATGTGGATCAAGGTTGATGCAATAAGTATAGATGCCATCTTGATCTAATTCTTGAACCGCCTTATGTGCATCTTGTATTAATAGTTTTGGATCATCGACATCAATATCTGATGGTTCACCATCGGTTAATACGAGTAATAATTTCTTATCTGATTTTTGTGCGCCAAGGTAGTGAGCCGCATGGCGTAAAGCGGCACCCATACGAGTCGAGTAACCTGCTTCCATTGCTGCAAGTCGACCTTTTACATCTTCATCCCAACTTTCGCTATAGCCTTTGATATGCTGGTAACGTACTTCATGACGCGTGTTAGATGAGAAACCGGCAATAGCGAAAGAATCGCCTAGCCTATCAACTGCCCAACCGAGTAGCGCAACAGCTTCACGACTTAGTTCGAGAATTGATTGTGAGCAACCCTCTGGCGTATCGGCTAGTGATGCAGATAGATCTAATAGCAACATAACTGATATATCGCGGCCATCATGTTTGTGGCTCATGTTAATGCGAGGGTCAGGAGTACTGCCACTCTTGAAATCAATCAATGAACGTATTGCTACATCAAGATCTAAATCACTACCATCTTCTTGGTAACGTACACGCACATATTGTTGTGGTTTAAGCATATCGAGAAGCTTTTTAAGGTGCTTGGCAAGTGCACCATGCTTATCCAATATCTTGTCTATATCAGCAGGGTTACCAGGTGGGTGAAGTGTTTCATATAAGCTCACCCAATCTGGTCGGTATGTTTTAGTTGTGTAATCCCATTCTTTATAATGACGTGGAGGCAAACCTTCAGGTTCATCTTCTTCTGGTTGCTTATGTTTTGCTTCAATATCTTCTGGTTCATCATCTTCTTCAATAAACTTCCACATGTGCCGATTGTCATCGCGGTAATCAACAACGGTATCAGTGAAATGAATTTTAGGTGATTGATCAGACTGGAGTCGCGTCTTGGCGATATAGGATATGGCGATTTGAACCATATCTTTTGTTTCTGTTTTATCTTGCTGCATAATGTCGTGGAACTGCTTAATACATTTAAGCAGATTAGTATTCTTATAGTCGTGATCTTCGTTCAAAATACCGTATGACAACATTGCAAGGCGATGCAGGATGCATGATTCTTCTTCAGTATTACATGCGTCTTCTTTCGGTGCTGGATGTAATGATAAAAAGAGTTTTTTCAGTCCTGGGTATTTTTGTATTGCAAGATATTCAACTCGAGAGTCTTCAAGTGTTTCAATCGCAATACGTTGGAAGGGACTGAAGTTATCAGCAATGATGTACGTTGACCAGCGTTGATGCGCAGCCATATGTGCAAGCACAGCACGATAGCGGTTAATGCCCGTAACTTCTTCTGTATCATCAAATACATCAGGGATGCGAATACCTAAACTATCATAATAAGGCACTGGCTTACGTAATTGGTCGAAACCATTTGAATAGGGAATCAGGTAAGATTTTTGTTCCCACAATGCTTTCAAATACAAATTGAGTTTTCGTTCATTATCGATGAACAGTGTGCCATGTCGTTCGCGGCTGAGGATCGCTTTACTATCGGCAGATTGTAAACAAAAATAATCTTTCTGACGTTCAGGGTTATTGTTGTAATTACTAATACCGTAATCAACCCAATTCTTAATGCCTTCGAGTGATAATTCACTAAGCAGATAAGGCATTTGGTTGAGTAAGTTAGGTAGCCCTGGACTTGGGAACGTAGTGTGAATACCGTGAATTGAACCAGTAGTACGCTCCATCATGTCTTTGAGTAGCTCAATATAATGTTCAAGTAATTCTTTACTGCTTAAGCGACGCGCTGTTTCTGCAAGAGTATTTAAAAATGGAGGAATCGAGTTGCCATTTGGCGTACGCGACATGTGCCAAACCATTTCAGATATAAGAGATAACGTGGACTCACCTAATCGTTGTGCAATCTCTGGCATT
The DNA here is from genome assembly GCA_027078075.1 of Gammaproteobacteria bacterium. Classification (GTDB taxonomy): domain Bacteria; phylum Pseudomonadota; class Gammaproteobacteria; order AKS1; family AKS1; genus Sulfuriflexus. Next base: position 13,040 of record JALTKP010000201.1, read on the forward strand.
TCTTCTAAATAGATCAGTACCGGTTCAAAACCGCGACCGATCATGCAGATAAGTGACGCACCCTTTAGATAGTCTTTGATAGCATCATTAGATAAGCGAGCTTGAGCACCAGTCATACAATCGACAAAAACATCATCGAGATCTTTGAAGCCACACTTCAATTGATTGCGAAAGGCTTGCATCTCAGCAGTTAGCTCAGGGCTCATTTCTGCATCAGGTCCAGCTAGACTCATGATAGATTCCGTAACTTAAGCATCGTGGTAAAAACTTACGCAAAGACCGCATCAACCGCATGGTCTAGTGTAGTACGAATATCTTCATCATCAGTGATTGGTCGAACCAATGCCATGCGGCAAGCATCTGTAGGTGAAATACCTTTTTGCATAAGTGTTGCTGCATAAGTTAGTAGTCGAGTAGAAATACCTTCGTCTAGTCCATGACCTTTTAGGTTACGCGCCGCTTCACCGATTTTAACTAACTTCATTGCTGTATCAGCATCAACACCGGTTTCTTTTTCAACGATGCTGGCTTCAACTTTGGCAGAAGGGTAATCAAAGTCCATGCCAGTAAAGCGTTGTTTGGTTGATTGTTTAAGATCTTTGATCAAACTCTGGTAACCAGGGTTATAAGAAATAACTAATTGGAAATCAGGGTGTGCCTCAATTAGCTCACCTTTTTTATCAAGTGGTAATTGACGACGGTGATCAGTAAGCGGGTGAATTACAACAGTAGTATCTTGACGTGCTTCAACGATTTCATCGAGATAACAAATCGCACCAATACGTGCAGCAGTGGTTAATGGACCGTCTAACCAACGGGTGCCATTAGCATCGAGTAAGTAACGGCCAACAAGATCGGATGCAGTCATATCTTCATTACAGGCAACTGTAATCAATGGCTTTTGGAGTTTCCATGCCATGTGTTCAATAAAGCGAGACTTACCACAACCGGTAGGACCTTTGATCATTACTGGCAGACGAGCATCATAAGCTGCTTCGTAAAGTGCAACTTCGTTGCTTTGTGCTTCGTAGTAAGGTTCTTTGTTAATTTTGTATTGTTCGATATCTATATCAGTCATGTTGATTACCTTTGTAGATAAAAACTTCTCACCACAGGGAGCGATTTATTTTAGAACACTGTGGTGAAAAGTCTTTTGCATTTGCCCGACTAAAAGAGTCGTGTTGTTTATTTGAAGAAAAGCCGTTCACGTACATCCTTGTACTACACGGCATAAGAGCATCCCTGCTCAAAAAAAACCCCCACCGAAGTGGTGAGGGTTTTTTTGAAATTGAAACGTTCGCTTACTTGTGAACGCCCAATTTTTCTCTCCAACCTGGGTACAATGCATCGGCATCGCCCGGGAAAGATTCGAATGCACGAGCAAATTCGTGATGCTCTTTTGCGAATTCGATTGGGTCAGCGCCGGCTGTCCAACATTCAAATGCTTGACGTAAAGACTTAGCGCCCGCTGCAGGAGAATCAATATGACCGTAAGAACCACCGCCAGAAGTGTTGATAACGTTACCGTGACCAAGGTTCTCGAAGAAACCAGGAAGACGTAATGCGTTCATACCACCAGAGATAATTGGTGTAGTTGGTTTCATGCCGTACCATTCTTGATGGTAAACAGGACCGTCAGCACTGTCACGTTCAATCATGTATGCGATGTTACGATCGTCTGCACCACCTTCCATTTTACCGTAACCCATTGTGCCTACGTGGATACCAGATGCACCCATAAGACGAGAAAGTTTAGCAAGAACAAATGCAG
>JALTKP010000202.1 GCA_027078075.1 Gammaproteobacteria bacterium
CAGGAGCCTGCCATACCTGCATGTTGCATTGCCAGAACGGTAACGTAACAGAGCAATCACAAAAAGATCTTAAACCTGCATTAAAGAGCTTAAATTACTTTCTTGCTTGCCAATGTACGCCTGATTCCGATATTGAGGTGGCATTGCCAGATGATGAAGATGTGTATGTTTCTGCGCGTTGTATTGAGAAGCGGCAATTATCACCAACGGTTTGGCAATTTAAGTTAGAAACAGCTGTGCCGGTTTTTTATCATGCGGGGCAGTTTGTTAATTTAAAAAATGTGGATGGTGAAGTACGAAGTTATTCGATTGCCAGTTTGCCAGCAGAAGATGATTTAATCGAAATACAGGTAAAACGTATGCCCGATGGTTTAATGAGTCATTGGATGGCAGATAAGTTTGATGTCGATATGCATATCGATTTAGAAGGCCCGAACGGACATTGTATTTATACGGATGGTAAACCTGATATGCCTGTCTTGATGGTGGGCACAGGAACAGGATTAGCACCGTTAATCGGCATTCTACGTGATGCATTGCATCAAAATCATGTTGGACCAATTTATTTGTATCATGGTGCTCGCATGTCAGATGAAATTTATTTACATAGTGAGTTAAAAGATATTGCCGAGCAGCATGGCAATGTATATTACTATGGTTGCGTGAGTGGCGATGATGTAGCGGAGGATATGCATGCAGGGCGTGCTGCAGATATTGCAATGCAACAGCATCCAGATTTAAAAGGTTATCGTTTGTTCTTATGTGGTGCGCCAGAAATGGTGCGTGAGATGCGTAAGAATGCGTTTCTTGCGGGTGCATCGATGGCGGATATTTCTGCGGATGCGTTTACTGCGCCCGAGCATGATAAATAAACGTTATTTAAATTGTTTTGAAATAAATAAAAAAGGGGCTAATGACTTAGCCCCTTTTTTTTACGAATAAATTCTAAGATTTAGAATGCCGGTTTTTCAGGGGCATTATTAAATCGTTCAATAGAATCTAAAATTTCTTTGTAAGCATCTTGAGTGTCACCCCAGCCATCAATCTTGACCCACTTATTTTCTTCCAGATCTTTGTAGTGCTCAAAGAAGTGAGAGATTTGCGCGAGTAGCATGGGTTGCACGTCATCAATGGTTTTAACTTTACGGAATGAAGTACAAAGTTTGTCTACTGGAACAGCAAGTATCTTTGCATCAGGGCCGGCTTCGTCAGTCATTTTTAGAACGCCAACAGGACGACAGCGAATCACAGAACCACTAATTAAAGGTACCGGTGTAATCACCAGTACATCAACAGGATCACCATCTTCAGAAAGTGTGTGAGGCACGTATCCGTAGTTACAAGGGTAATGCATCGCCGTGTTCATGAAGCGATCCACGAACATGGCACCGGTCTTTTTGTCCACTTCGTATTTAACAGGGTCACTGTGTGAAGGGATTTCGATAATGACGTTAATATCTTCAGGAATGTTTATACCTGAATCGACGCGATCGAGGATCATAGTTTAGCTCCAAACTTTAAAATCTAGGGTGCTCAGTATCGAGCAGGGGGCGCTATTATAACGACTATATTAGTATTGTCTAATATAAGCCTGCTATTTGGTAGGGTAATTGTAGCTGAAAAGTAGAGTAATAAGTTTTGCTCATTCAAAATACGCTGTGAAACCTGTCTGAATGGCATTGTTAAACTTGAATTGGCTTACCCACCTGTCATCGACATGAAGCGGACGATTTGGCTAGGCTTCTCGTTAAATTCGTGACGTTCTGGTTTACGAGCTATTGCTCCAAGGATGGCATCCTTTAGACCTTCATCAGAGATACCACTGCGTAAGAGCGGGCGTAACTCGAGTTTGTCATTTTGACCAAGGCACATATAGAGGGTGCCTTCAGCGGAAAGTCGAACTCGGTTACAGGTTTCACAAAAATGCTGTGAAATAGGTGTAATAAAGCCAATTCGAACTTCGGTGCCAGCAACCTGAACATAACGAGCAGGGCCACCGCCAGGCATGACGCCAGGGATTAAATCAAAGCGTTGTTCGAGTCGTGCACGAACCTCTTGTAGGTTCACGTAGCGATCAGCCGCTTCGGCGCCGGTATCGCCCATGGGCATGGTCTCAATAAAACGCAGTGTAAAATCATGTTCGATACAGAAATCGACCATGTCTTCGACTTCGTCATCATTGACACCCTTCATGACGACCATATTAATCTTGATTGGGCTTAACCCTGCAGCTTTGGCTGCCATCAGACCCTTAATAACTTTTTCAAGTTTGCCTTTAGTAATAGCCTTAAAGCGATCCGCATTAAGTGAATCGAGGCTAACATTAATTCGTGAAATACCGGCTTCATGAAGTGAAACAGCGTGTTTACTGAGTTGTACTGCATTAGTGGAAAGCGATAAATCATCGACGCCCTTTAATTTGGCGATGCGAGCCGCTAATTCAGGCATACCTTTACGGACTAAAGGTTCACCGCCTGTGAGGCGAATACGACTTACACCTAATTTACCAAAAACAGCAATAACACGCTCAATTTCATCAAAACTGAGCCAGTGATCAGGGGTTTCGTAATCATTAAACCCTTCAGGCATGCAATAAACACAGCGTAAATCACAACGATCCGTGACCGAGAGACGAACATAATCAATATGGCGACCAAAGGAATCTATAAGCTGCGTCATACGTTAGTACCGATAGTTAGGATATTCATTATATCTGAGTTCAAATCCTTAAAGTGGTTCCATAGGTGAAGATTAACCGGACTAAAAACAAGCTGAATTGATACAGATCAGGAATAATGAATTTAATTAAACTGAAATCAGTTTATACTAAGTACAAGATTAATGTTGTTAAAGTGTAATTACCTTACGAACTGTAAATGAATAACTTAAAACAAGAAGCTAAATTAAAAGTTCGTCCTGCTTGTGAATCATGCGGGGTAAGGACATTGTGTCTGCCTGTATCACTTGATGGCGAGGCATTGACGTTAATGGATGATTTAGTTAAACGTCGAGCACCTTTGAAAAAAGGTGATTATTTATTTCGCACTGGCGATAAATTTAAATCACTTTACGCTATACAGTACGGCTCGATGAAAAGTTATGGGCTTACCATGGACGGCAAAGAGCAGGTAACGGGTTTTCATTTAACGGGTGAAGTATTAGGTATGGATGCAATTGATGAAGATGTACATCATTGCAATGCAGTTGCTCTGGAGAAAACGGAAATTTGTGAATTGCCATTTTCTGCTTTAGAAAGCCTGCAAAATGATGTACCTAGTCTACAGCGTGATCTAAATTGCATTATGTCTCGTGAAATACGTCGTGATCACCATATGCTACTTATGTTGGGTTCAACAACGGTTGAACAACGTATGGCGCGTTTTCTGCTTAATCTCTATGAACGCTTGCAAAAGCGTGGTGCCGAAAATAATGTATTAAACCTTTCAATGACACGTCAGGATATAGGAAATTATTTAGGCGTCGCATTTGAAACGGTGAGTCGTCAGCTTGCGCATATGCAAGATGAGAGTATTTTAGAAATAAAAAATCGTAGTATTCACTTAATTGATGTTGAAAGATTAGAGGCCATCGCCGGTTAATTAATTTAACATTCGTTTGCATTCATATTTTAATCTTATTGTGTAGTCATAAACATCTTTTTTACTATTCAAATAGCACCTTCCTTTGCCTGTTTCTTAATACCCCTACTCTTTGTGTATATCATTTTTACTTGTAATGTGGTTTTCTTGATCTCGATCAAGGAGCCGTTTGCCGTAGAGGTTTAGTTTATTAGCACAAAGTAATATTCATGATAAAAAACGAGGGAATAATAATGGCGAAGATACTAGGTATTTTAGTGGCCATGATGTTGGTTCTGACTGGTTGTGATCAGCCGGCAGGAACGTCCACAGAAAATAATAAAACATCAGAAGCAGCTGTAGCAGCACCGGTTAAGGTTGCAGACAAATCAATTGTGATCGATCCATCACTTGCTCCTGCAGGTAAAGCACTTTATCAACAAAACTGTATTTTTTGTCATCAGGCAGATGCTATCGGTAAACCAGGTTTTGCACCATCATTAACAAATCATGAATTCTTAAGTGTTGCAT
>JALTKP010000203.1 GCA_027078075.1 Gammaproteobacteria bacterium
AGAAAAAGAAATAGCACAGTCACGTGAGTTATTTGCAGAAAGTTTTCCTGCACTGGTGTTACAAAAAGGAAACTCAAGCTGGTCAGTATCAATCGACTATAACGACCCTGCGCCGATGCTTGAGTTTATTAAATACTTAAATGAATGATATATGTGTGTTTAATTATGCGTCAGGCAGTACTTGAATGACTGCTTACGACTCACAGCAGACAGATTATAGAAATTATCGACTGGCAGGTTAATACTGGAAGGAGACTGTTAGAGAAATCTAATATAGTGGGTTGATAGCAGAAATAATAATAAAATGGCTAGCATGAAATGAACGACGCAAACGACCTAAGATTTTTAATAATAAACAGGAATAAATACGGATACACCAATATGATTAAGAATATAATTTATATTGTACTAGGATTTATTTATATGGCTTCAACAGGTTGCAATGCATCGACAATTGCGGGCAGGGATATATCAGAGTTTTTTTCTGATCCTAATATTATAAGTTTTGTCCATGCTGCTGAAGATGGTGATGAAGTAAAAATTAAGTCAATGGTTAATTCTGGGATAAATGTTAACAGTGTAGGAAAAAATGGGATTACACCTCTTATTTGGTTGGTTTTATTGCATAATCATGATGGGATTCGTGGGCTACTGAAAAATGGCGCAGATCCAAATCAGGCTACGTTTGATGGTGATTCTGCACTTACGCTGGCAGCGAGAATCGCCGATAATGAAATGCTTAACCTTATCCTTGAGCATGGTGGCGATCCAAATGCTTTCGGTAGCAGCGGGGATACAGCACTAATTCTAACAATTAGGAGGATGAACTGGGATAATATGCGATCGCTGTTAAAACATGGCGCAGATATGAATAAAATGGATATATATAATAATAATACGCCAATGGTGATGGCTGCAACTTTGGGGCAGTATGAACAGGTTTACTATTTTCTGGAAAGTGGGGCGGATTATTCAATCACTAATCGCAATGATTACAGACTAGCGAACAAGCTTAGTTTACCTATTGGAGATGCCTCTCCTTGGAAAAAGAAGGTGCAATCATGGCTAGAAGACAAAGGTATAAAGTTCCCGTATCCTAAGCCAAAACGAGAAAAAACAGAACGCCCCCCATGGGAAGAACGACCCTCATGGGAAAAATAAGCAAAAAAGGTGTCAAAAAAAAGGCGACAAAAAGAGGTTCCAGAGATGGAACAATTAGAGTCAGAGTTAGTCCCCCCAGTTTAACGGATGCTTTTAATTAACCCTGATGTCTGCTTCAGGCCGATCACAAAAGTGAATTAGCAGAAACCCAACTTCTGCTTCCGCTGAGAGGTTGCCGTTAGGGAAGAAAAAATGAAATGCTACTTGTGATGAGCAGTCTGTAGATACTGAAAGCAGCCATTAAGAGCTTAGCTTTGGTTGACGTTATTGACTCAGCAGTAGTACAGTAAATTAAAGTAACATATTGAAAAAAATAACAATATCTCATTTAAGGCAGAAACGCCGAGTATCACACCTTATTTTTTATTGAAGGCTCAAGGCTAAGCGAATGAAAACAATGGAATTGTATTTTTTCAAACACACTAAATCATCAAATCGGGGCGTGTTACATGGCGTTTATGCCACCTATATATAGTTATGTACTAGGGGAACAGTATGCGAATACTTAGCTATATTTTGAACATCGCATTACTTCTTATTGTTTTATTCTTGCTGGCTGATGAAGGATGGCCAAAGAAAATCGTATATCAGCTAATGTTTGTCGTATTTCTTCTTACGCCACTTATTAGCGTTTTCACTTTGTGGCGTGATCCGTCAGCGGGATCAGAGAGTTGGCTTTCATTGATGTTCGAGCGAAAAAAGCTTGAAGAGAAACTAAAAATGAAAAAACTTAAAGATGAGAATAATGAGATATAACATGCAGCCGTATGCTAATAAAAAGATGCGATGCGACTGCAACACGATTATGTGCCTGAGGAATCAGAATGTGTTTTCACCGAAATAATAACAAATATCTTAGAGAAGGGCGCCTTGAAGACGTTATGGCGCTAATACAGGTATTGGCGCTCGATAAAGATTCTCATCGTAGCGAAGAGGGTCTTAAGTCGGAGTTGCCGGCTAGCCCAAGTTCCTCAGAAAGTTGGTTGCAGCTTGCTAAGGAGCACCATGAGTTTTTCAGAGTTGTAGAAAGAAAAAATAATCCAATATCTTTGGTAACGCGCCATGTATCTGAAGATGCTGGCGAGAAGCGGCCACCTCTTTCTCCGGAGCATACCCAGGCATTGTTAAATTCGGCAATAGAGTTGCACGACCGTCAAATTCGTAGAAGTCAAAGGTGGACAGTATTGATACCAATATGGGTGGCCGTCATAGGTGGCGCGGTCGCAGCATTCAAGGCGTTAACGTGCAGCAGTACATAACAAGGCGGCCCAGTCCGACGCGGCAAAGCCGCGCGGCTGGCCTTGATCGTTATTAAACGACTGTTGTGGCCGTTTTCCGACAATACCTTAGTTAATTGATGGTCTGCTTCCGCTGAGAGGTTGCCGTTAGGGAGGAAAAACTGAAAGGCTGCTTGTAATGAGTAATCTGGAGAATACTGTATACAGCCGGTCGAGAATAGAGAGTCTCTAAATGAAAGTGGCACTAAAATGTGGATGTTCACACTTTGAGTGGGAAAATATTTGTAAAACGTACAGTTAATCCACATGTAAATTTGATACTAAAAATAAATCTAGCTAAGGATAGTTATGAAGCGATTTGCTTTTGTAAGCAATGCGGCTGAACGTGAGTACAAAGATCTTCCAGATGGTATTCAGGATGAGTTCGGGAAAGACTTACGTCGGATTCAATATGGTGAAGACCCAATCCTTGCCATTAAGAATCTTTCATCGAGTGTTGGGTCAGGAGTAACGGAGCTCATTATTAATGGCAGCCCAGCCTATCGATGTTTATACGTCACGAAATATGAAGATGCCGTTATCGTGCTGCACTCATTCAGCAAGACAACGAATGGTGTTGATCAACCCGCAATGAATCTTGCCCAGCAACGTTTAAAAGAACTACAGGCCGCGTTGAAGAAATCCTAATGTAGATTAGATTTAAGCGGCCTCAACTCGCCTGATGGCAATGGTGGCCTCATCTAACGTAGGCATCGTCATTTTTGTGCGAAAACCCAGTTTATCGAGCATGTCGAACATTGCGTCAATGCTAAATAGCTCAATCTTCGCGTTTTTCAGTTCTGAGATCCTGGATTGATTAACACCCAAGTAGTCAGCCGCTTCAATTTGCGTCCAACCTCGAGCTTTGATTAGTCTGGTCAGCATGATGGATAAATCCATTTTCATGGCCATTTTGCTGGCGGTTTCCTCGTCATGGGTAACGTGGAAGGGGCTGTCGTAGTATTTGATAGGCATCGTTCACCTCCAGTCCGCAATATCTAAAACTTTAGATAATTCTAGTGCCGGTACCGAAATAAGTCAAGCTCTTGTCAACCTGATGTAAAGTTAATGGATATCATTTATATACAATATAATCAGCAAGATACATGTGATATAGACATAATTTATTATAATTACAGCCTAAAATTAATGAAAGCACACTCTCAAAGTTAGTTCTCAGTACTATATACTTATTGTAAACATGACTAGTTTAGTACCATTCACATTTAGAGGCCCATGTGGTGAGCGACTGCATCCGCTGATCATCAGACCAACATGATTGCGTTTGACCGCAACCAGCATTCAATCTAAAAAGTTATTACTTAGTTGAGGTTATTTACAAACCCGGTTACGACCTTTTTGTTTGGCGCGATAAAGGGCTTTATCTGCTGCCTTAATGACTGCCTGGGTTGAATTGAGTTTTTCAGTGCGCTGCGCAACGCCAATGCTGATGGTAACCTGAACATTATTTTTTGCTCTGGTTTTACGTTTCTTGTCAGTCTGGCGGCGGTTTTGTTTGCGTAAATCAAAGCGGCTATTGGCAATGGTTTCACGCAGTGTTTCCAGAGTGGGGATAACCGATTGGCTATCTTGTCCGGAAAATAAAATACAGAATTCTTCACCACCATAACGAAAGGCTTTACCGCCTGACCCTGTTTTTGCCAGT
>JALTKP010000204.1 GCA_027078075.1 Gammaproteobacteria bacterium
GCATTAGGCGGGCTTTATTATTACGGTTAAAGAAAGGGTTTTCCATGCAAACGACGATGCTCAAATGTAAGCTCCACCGAGCTTGCGTGACGCACTCTGAAGTTGAATACGAAGGTTCATGTGCCATCGATGGTCGTTTATTAGAAGCGGCAGGCATTCATGAATACGAACAGATTCAGATCTATAATGTTGCTAATGGCGAACGTTTCACAACCTATGCAATTCGTGCCGAAGACGGTTCAGGCATTATTTCAGTGAACGGCGCAGCAGCACATAAAGCCAATCCGGGTGATCGGATTATTATTTGTAGTTATGTTGAACTTAGTCAGCAAGAATTGGTTAATTTTAAGCCAAAACTTGTCTATCTGGGTGAAAACAACACAATTACTCATACTCGTAATACAATTCCTGTTCAGGTTGCCTAAGATTGGCCGATACAGTCTCTAACTGGCAATAATAAACAGAGGCTATGAAGTAAATGGTTGATTCAGTTGATAAACGTGACTTTCACCGAATGAATATTGATAGTAATGCGACGGTTAGCATTACGGGTTCAAGTGAAACGTTTACGGCACGTGTTAAAGATTTAAGTGCGACAGGGCTGCAATTTCACACTAGTCACCAACTGACTGAAGCACAGCCGCTGAGCGTTTATATTGAACCCGGTAAAACCGGCATTACCTTACCTTTTAGCGCGCGCGTTGAAGTAATTCATATCGAAGAAGTGGTGCCTGAAAAGGAATATACAGTTGGCTGTAAGATTGTTGAGATGTTGCCAGTTGAGTAGTCTCATCCATTAGTTGTAAGCCACATCCCACAAAACAAGTCGCCTCAGACTGATACAGCTTTCCTGAATAAGCCTTTATAGTTCGTTCCATAATAATAGGGAACGGAGACCACTATGATTGTCATGACCAGAAGAATTGGCGAATCACTCGTTATTGAAACGGCATCCGGTGAACGGATTGAAATAACCATACAGGATGCCCAAGCTAACCGTGTTCGGATTGTGGCGTTAGCGAGCAAAGATGTGAATATTTTTAGGGAAGAAGAGCTTGAAGAACCGCTAAGTTATGCAGTGTGATGGTTAGTTTTTTTTTGCGAATTAACACGATAGAAAACCAGAGCTAGATTAAACTCTCTGGGTAGAAAATAAAAACGGCAACCGAAGTTGCCGTTTTCTTATTGCTTGCGAATTGAACTTAACCTGTATTTCGCATACCTTGGGCAATCGCATTAATGGTTCTTAATAATGGGTTGCGCCAGTCATCACGTTCTTCTTCATCTAGAGATTCATCACGACAGCGTTCAAGCAAAGTAGTTTGAATGTGGTTAAGTGGATCAAGGTAAGGGCTACGACGTTGTAGTGAAACAGCAAGTGCAGGTGACTCTTCCATTAAGCTTTCAACACCGGCGATTAATTTAACTTGATCGACTGTGTTTGAATATTCACTGCTGATTTTTCCGTGTAGCTTTTTGGCAAGATTTTTATCCGCACATTGTTCGGCATACTCAGCTGCAATATCCATGTCACCCTTATAAAGTGCCATTTGAGTATTACTCATAAGAGCTTGGAAGAACGGCCAGTTCTTGTACATACCTTGTAGTATTTCAATACGCTTAGGATCGTTTCCGTGCCATTTAGAAATAGCACTACCAATACCGTACCACGCAGGTAGCGTGTGACGTGATTGCGCCCAACCAAATACCCATGGAATCGCACGAATAGAACTCATGGAACGATCTGCCTTCTTACGATGCGAAGGGCGTGAACCGATATTAAGCAAACCAATTTCAGTGACCGGTGTTGCTTCATAGAAGTAATCCATAAAGCCTTCGGTACGCATGATGAGTTCACGGTAAGTGTCTTCACCACTGGCAGCAAGCTCATTCATGATTTCTAAGTAATCTTCATTATGCGCTTGTGGCGGTACCACTAAACTACGGCTGGCTTTCATTAAGCCGGTAACACCCATGCTCAATTCATAGCTGGCGGTTTCGATATTACTGTACTTAGATGAAAGTACTTCACCTTGTTCAGTAAATTTAATTTGGCCATGCACTGTATCTTCAGGTTGCGAAAGAATCGCATCATGCGTAGGACCACCACCGCGACCAATTGTACCGCCACGGCCGTGGAATAAGCGTAGATCAACACCGTATTCGCGTGCTAGTGCAGTGATTTGTTGCTGTGCTTGATACAGGTTCCAACCAGAGGCGAGAATACCGCCGTCTTTACAAGAGTCAGAATAACCGAGCATAATTTCTTGGCGGTTACCGGCAATCTTTAATAGTTTTGCATAGGTACTGTTAGCAAATAGTGCGCGCATGACAGGGTCGATGTGCTGTAAGTCTTCTACTGTTTCAAATAGGGGGCTGATTTCAATATCACAGAACCATTCGCCATCTTTCTTACCAGCAAGACCGGCAAGTGATCCTAACCACATGACTTCCATAATATGGCTGGCAGAGTGGGTCATTGAAATTACGTAGCTGCCAAATGCTTTTTGGCTAATCTCTTTACGCATGCGAGACATAACATTAAACACTTCCAGTGTTTCTTGTGTCTCTTCACTAAAACTATTGATATCAAACTCGATAGGTTTATCGGCACCAATTAATTCACTCAGAATATCAATTCGCTGTGCATCATCAATGTCTGCGTAGGCTTTGCCTTGTGCAGTAAGAATTTCACTCACCGCATCTGTGTGACGAGTAGATTCCTGACGGATATCTAAATGAGCTAAATAGAAACCAAAGGTTCTTACCAAATAAATGAGATCTTGTAATTCTTCGTTTGCGATGGCTTCATCACCATGACCGCATAATGAGGCATGAATCATTTCTAGGTCATCAAGAAATTCCTGCTCATCAAGGTAACGTCCTTCATAACGTTCACGAGGGTTACCTTCAAGTAAACTTTTGATTGTGCGTAAAGACAACTCCAGTCGGTAATGCATGATGTGAAGTTTACGGCGGTATGGTTCATGGCTATAACGGTTTGGGTTTTCCGCAAAGGCACTTTGACAAACCACATCTTCACATTCGAGGCTTTCTTTAATCGCATCAGAAGGGGTACAAAGCTGATTTGAAAACGTGAGCAGGTGGCTTAGTTTTTGTACCCGGTTAAGGTACTCGAGCAGCATCTCACGTTTTTGCATACGTAATGCCATCACCGTCGTTTCAGGTTTCACAAACGGGTTGCCATCGCGATCACCACCAATCCACGAGCCGAAACTAATAAAAGTAGGCAGTGTTACGTTACGGGCTTCATCACCATAAACGTCTTTAATGGCTTTATTGAGGTAATGGTAAGCAATCGGCACAGCTGAGAATAATGATTGGCGGAAGTAATACTGACCGTTACGAATTTCATCAACCACTTTTGGTTTATGAACACGAACTTCGTCGGTTTTCCAAAGTACTTGTACTTGGTTTTCTATTTCTTGAGTGATTTCATCACGCTCACCTTTACCAAGGCGCGGATCATTCAGCTTCTCGCTGGTAACAAAAATACGGCGAAGTGTTTCAAGAATAGTGCGACGTTTTGCTTCAGTTGGATGTGCCGTGAAAACAGGCATGTAATTGAGGCTGTTCAATAATGTTTGTAGTTGATCAGCGGTGATGCCTTGTTGTTTGAATTCGTGTAGGGTGTGGTTGAATGAACCTTTCCATAACACGCTGCTGGTACGAACTTCGCGACGGCGTTGGGTATGCTGGAAGGCTTCTTCAGCAATATTGAGCAAACTGAAGTAGGTGCTGAAGGCTCGTACGACATGAGTCGCTAAACTCGGTTCAAGGTTGCGAATGATCTTTTTGAGGCGATTTCGCTTCCGATCATCATCTTTTTTACGCAGGCTAACATAGCCTTTTCGTAAGGTTTCGACGGTCTTATAGACCCGTTCTCCGGCCTGTGCGTGTAAGACATTACCAAGTAGGCGGCCAAGTAATTTAACGCGGCTGCGCAGCTGTTTGTCGCTGATCTGAGTGCTCATGGAGAAAAAAACCCTGTATTTCAATATGTTGGATAAATCTTATCCCGATTTACCGGCTAGACTCTATGTTCTAATCACTATCGGGACGCGCATTATACCCGTTTACGGCAGATTTCGCAGGTTATGAGGACTTTTGTTGGCATACCCTTATATATAGGTCGAGATAGTGGCGGGCACTTTGCTTCCAGCCATAGTCACGTCGCATGCCACGTTTGGCGAGTGCCTGCCATTGTTTGGGGCTGTTGTAGCGGGAAAGGGCGCGTTGCATGGCATCAATAAAATCTGCTTGATTGGTGTTATCGAAGACAAACCCAGTACCGCGAGCACCTTCCTTAGCATCGATCACGGTGTCAGCAAGCCCACCCGTGCGCCGTACAATTGGTACCGTGCCATAGCGCAGGCTATATAACTGGTTTAATCCACAGGGTTCGTAGCGAGATAACATACAAAACATATCCGCACCGGCTTCGAGTTGGTGGGCAAAGTCTTCGTTGTAGCCGATGGTGACAGCTAATTTATTTGGAAAGCGTTGTTGTAATTCACGCAGTCGTTGTTCGTGACTGTGTTCGCCACTACCTAAAATAATACATTGGATATTAAGTCTTAATAATTGTGGTAGAGAATCTAATAGAACATCAACGCCTTTTTGCCATACTAGCCTCCCAATAAAAGCGAGTACAGGAATATCGGTATCGACGGGCAGGTTTGTTTTTTCTTGTAGAGCTGTTTTGTTGGTGAGCTTATTCTCAAAATGTTCAATATCGTAATTTTCGACAAGAGCTGGATCAGTTGCGGGGTTCCAGTCGTCATAATCGACACCATTAATTATGCCATTAAGTTGCTCGGCACGATGACGCAATAAACCATCCAGTCCAAAGCCAAATTCAGGCCCCTGAATTTCATGGGCATAGGTGGGGCTGACAGTGGTGAGCCAGTCAGCGTAAGCAAGACCACCTTTAATGAATGCCATGTTGCCGTGGTATTCCAGACCATGCATGTGCCAGAGTTCATTTGGCAAGCCAAGATTGAAAAAGGTTTCTGAGGAAAACACACCCTGATAAGCCAGATTGTGAATAGTAAAGACAGTTGCTGGTCGCTTTTTATGGAGTGATAGTAATGCGGGGATTAAACCGGTTTGCCAATCATGGCAATGAACCACATCCGGTTGCCAGTTGAGCCCGATCTGATTAAGCGAAATGGCGACAGCAGCACGACTAAATACCGCAAAACGCGAGGCATTATCTGGCCAGTCTTGCCCATTATCATCTGCGTAGGGGCCACCATCACGATCAAAGCAGTGTGGTGCATCAACTAGCCAAACAATAATGTCACTATCGGGAAATTTAGTTTCCAGTAAACGAACCGTACCGTGATGGCCAGTGTATTCAATATTAGCAATATGTTTTAGATCATCAAATTGTGCCAGTACGCTACGATAGCCTGGTAACAAAATTCGCTGCGTGACGGCAGGTTGTTGGCGAACTGCTTTAAGGGTCGCGAGTGCTTGAGGTAAACTTCCGGCAACATCACCGAGCCCGCCCGTCTTAATCAGAGGGTGAGCTTCACTGGTAACAAACAAACTTTGTAAGGTTTTTGATGATTTCATGGTTTTTATACTTATTTGTCAGCATTTTCGTATAGTCGTCAGCTGCGATGAGGGCTATACTCAATAGCTCACTGAATTGCTATGACATTGTAGTCTGTCTGTCATATAAGTTCAGTATAACAAGAATATAAGCATTTATTGATGTATTAGCCAGGTAGCCAAGGTTGGCGTAGTTACTTCGGTTAAAGCGGTTTAAATAGCAACAAGAATAATACCGTCTCGCTATTGGGTAATAGAATAGAGATTGGCGAGGGCGGTTGTTAAATCAACCGGCAAGTCCGGACAAGGAGGGTGTCATGAATAAGCTTGAGCAATTAAAAAAATTAACCACAGTGGTTGCCGATACCGGCGATTTCGATTCAATCAAACAATATTTACCGACCGATGCGACAACCAATCCATCGTTAGTGTATGCCGCATCGCAGTTACCTCAGTATCAACACCTTGTTGATGAAGCCGTTGAGTATGGTATGGCAAACGCCTCATCTAATGAAGATCGTATTGCATTAATTCTTGATCGTTTAGCTGTTGTGTTTGGTCGTGAGATTTTATCTATTGTTCCTGGACGCGTTTCAACCGAAGTAGATGCGAGATTATCTTTCGATACTGAAGGTAGCGTCAAAAAAGCACATGAGCTAATTGATATGTATGCGGGCTTTGGTATTGATAAAGAACGAATCCTTATTAAACTTGCTGCGACTTGGGAAGGTATTCGTGCAGCAGAACAATTAGAAAAAGAAGGTATTCATTGTAACCTGACTTTGTTATTTAGTTTTGCTCAAGCGGTTGCCTGTGCCGAAGCGGAAGTAACGTTAATTTCTCCATTCGTTGGTCGTATTATGGATTGGTATAAAGCCAGTGAAGGTGTCGAGGGCTATGCGGCAACGGATGATCCTGGTGTGAAA
Organism: Gammaproteobacteria bacterium; assembly: GCA_027078075.1. Classification (GTDB taxonomy): domain Bacteria; phylum Pseudomonadota; class Gammaproteobacteria; order AKS1; family AKS1; genus Sulfuriflexus. The sequence continues at coordinate 6,507 of JALTKP010000204.1, forward strand.
TCTGTGACGAGTATTTATAACTATTATAAAAAGCACGGCTATAAAACACAGGTAATGGGTGCGAGTTTCCGTAACCACGATGAAATTCTGCAATTAGCTGGTTGTGATTTATTAACGATTGCACCTGCCTTGTTAAATGAATTACAAAATGCAGAAGGTGATGTAGAACAATTACTCAGTGTTGAGGCAGCTCAAAAAATGAGTATTGAGAAAATATCATTAGATGAAAAGACCATGCGTTGGATGCATAACGAAGATGCTATGGCAGTAGAGAAATTATCTCAAGGGATCCGAGGTTTCACTGCGGATTTATTAAAACTAGAAGACTATGTGCAAGAACGCGTCATGCGCGGTGCTGCATAATACTTGTAAATAAAAAAAGGAAAATAGTATGTCTCAAGCAGATATCGGCTTAATTGGCCTTGCCGTAATGGGTCAAAACCTTGTGTTGAATATGAATGACCATGACATCAAGGTGGCTGTATTCAATCGCACCACGTCTAAAGTTGACGATTTTATGGAAGGTCGTGCCAAAGGTACCAATATCATCGGTACGCACTCGATTGAAGAATTGGTTGGCAGTTTAAAATCACCGCGTCGTGTGATGATGATGGTAAAAGCAGGTGACGTAGTTGATTCGTTTATCGATTTATTGGTGCCACATTTAGATAAAGGCGACATCATCATTGATGGTGGTAATGAACTTTATACCAACACCAATCGTCGTACTCGTGATCTTGCCGAGAAAGGTATTCTTTATATTGGTACGGGTATTTCAGGTGGTGAAGAGGGTGCACGCTTTGGACCTTCAATTATGCCAGGTGGTAACCCAGATGCATGGCCGCATGTAAAAGATATCTTCCAGTCTATTGCTGCACAGGTTGATGGTGAACCTTGTTGTGATTGGGTTGGTGAAGAAGGTGCTGGTCAATATGTGAAGATGGTGCATAACGGTATTGAATACGGTGATATGCAACTTATCTGTGAAGCCTACGATTTCATGAAACGTGGCTTGGGTATGAATGAATCTGACATGCAGGGTGTTTTTGCTGAGTGGAACAAGGGTGTTCTTGATTCTTATTTAATTGAAATCACAACCAACATTCTTGGATTTAAAGATGATGAAGGCTACCCACTCAATCGTATTCTTGATCGTGCGGGACAAAAAGGTACCGGCAAGTGGACAGGTATTAATGCTTTAGATTTAGGTATTCCATTGACACTTATTGGTGAATCAGTATTTGCGCGTTGTCTTTCAGCTATGAAAGATGAACGTGTTAAAGCTGCAGAGTTTCTTGATGGACCAACACCAAGTTTTGATGGCGATGCGAAAGAATTTGTTGGCTATATTCATGATGCATTGTATGCATCAAAAATTATTTCTTATGCACAGGGTTACATGTTGATCCGTGAAGCTGCAAAAGAATATGGGTGGAACCTTAACTACGGCAGTATTGCGTTAATGTGGCGCGGTGGTTGTATTATCCGCAGTGCCTTCCTTGGTAATATCAAAGAAGCTTTTGATAAAAACCCTGATCTTGAAAACTTATTGTTAGACGACTTCTTCCGTGATGCCATTCACAATGCACAAGCGGGCTGGCGTAAAGTAGTTGCGAAGGGTGCTGAAATGGGTATTCCAACACCAACATTCTCATCTGCACTGGCATATTATGATGGTTATCGTAGCGCAACATTGCCAGCCAATATGTTACAAGCTCAACGTGATTACTTCGGTGCGCATACTTATGAACGTACTGATAAGCCACGTGGTGAAATGTTCCATACGGATTGGATTGGTAGTGGTGGTAATGTGTCGTCAACAATCTATGATGTATAAATAAGTGGGGCAATAAGCCAAATCACATATAGGATACATTATGGTTGAACCATGTACTTACGTCATTTTTGGCGCGACAGGTAATCTGTCGCGCCTTAAATTGATGCCAGCGCTGTATCATCTTGAAGCAGCAGGTTATCTACCAGAAGGAACGCGGATAATTGCAGTCGGCAGGCGAGACTGGGATCAGCAGCAGTGTATTGATGAAATTCGTGCTTGGGTAACAGCAAAAGCACGAGATGGTATTGATGATGAAGTGTTTGAGAAATTTTCTAGTCGTCTTTATTACTTTAAAGGTGATCTGACTTCTCCAGATAGCTATAAAGAAATGAGTAAAACATTGATGGGAGTTGAAAAATTCCCACCAAATATTGCTTTCTATATGTCGATTAGACCTGCTGACTTTAGTACGGTGATTCGTAACCTAAGTGGCGTTGACTTATTAAATGAAGATCGTGGTTGGCGACGTGTTATTGTAGAAAAACCTTTCGGCTATGATCTTGAAAGTGCCACCATGCTGCAAAAGAGCATGGAGAAATATCTTAAAGAAGATCAAATTTATCGTATTGATCACTATTTAGGAAAAGGCACGGTACAAAACGTATTGGTCTTCCGTTTCGCGAACTTATTAATGGAACCGCTTTGGAATCGTAATTATATCGAGCATGTGCAAATAACACATTCCGAGTCATTGGGTGTTGGTGGTCGCGCTGATTATTATGATGGTGCCGGTGCCTTGCGCGATATGATTCAAAGTCACTTATTACAATTAATGACCATGGTAGCAATGGAACCGCCTGTTTCAATGGAACCAGAAGCCATTCGTGATGAAAAAGTTAAAGTACTTAAATCAATTCGTCCTATTCCACAAAATGCAGTTCATGCTCATTCTTTTCGTGCACAATATACAGGTGGCATGATTGATGGTGAAAAAGTAAATGGCTATTTGGAAGAAGACAAAGTACCGAGTGATAGTGTCACCGAAACGTATGCTGCGGTGAAACTTTATGTCGATAATTGGCGCTGGGCTGGTGTGCCTTTTTATTTACGCACTGGTAAGCGATTAGAAAAAGGGCAGTCGGCGGTAAGTATAAAATTTAAACATCCACCGCAACAATTGTTTAGAAATACCCAGATTGAAGTCATGCGTGCAAACTGGGTGTTGTTAGGTATTCAGCCAACAGAATGTTTACGCATGGAATTGTCAGTAAAAGAACCTGGGCTTGAAATGAAAACCCGTATAACAAGCCTTGATGCAAGTTTTCGTAACGAAGATGAAGCACCCACAGATGCCTATGAAGATTTGCTATTAGATGTAATTGAAGGCGATAGCACTTTATTTTTGCGTTACGATGAAGTGGAATGGGCATGGCGTACAGTGGATCCTATTCTTAAAGTTTGGTCAACCGAGCGTGAGTATATTAATACTTATAAAGCAGGCACATGGGGACCAACAGAATCACGTCGTTTATTTGATAGTGAAACGCATTATTGGCGTCATTCACTTGAACCAGAAGATAATGGAAAAGGTTAAGCTAAGTGAGTTTCCCTGATTATAAAATTTTTAAAGATGGTACGGCTGTGGCAGAAGATGCATGTCAGCGTATTCTTGTTGCAGCAGAAAAAGCGATGGCTAAACATGGTGCATTTAAGATCGTTTTAGCCGGTGGAACAACACCAGAAGCAACCTATCGAGAACTTGCTAAGCAAGAATCAGATTGGTCTAAGTGGCATATTTATATTGGTGATGAGCGATGTTTGCCGGTTGATGATGCTGAACGCAATAGCGTTATGGCAGCTCGATCGTTAACTGACCACGTTGCAATACCTCCTGAGCAAATTTATCTTATCGATGCGGAGAAAGGTGCGGAAACTGCTGCGATAGCTTATGCCAAGATTGTTGAGGCGGCATTACCTTTTGATATGGTGTTATTAGGCATGGGTGAAGATGGCCATACAGCCAGCTTATTTCCGGGCCATCAACATGATCTAAATGAAACAACACATGCTGTACATAATGCACCAAAACCACCATCTGATCGTATAAGTCTTAGTGCATCTGCATTAGCTAATACGGCTGAGTTATTAATGCTGATTACCGGTGCTGGTAAACAGCAACCTCTCGCACAATGGCGTGCAGGTGAGGCTTTACCTATAGCAACAATCAATGCAAATAACACGTTAATATTAATGGATGAAGCAGCGTGGCCTGAAAGCGATTAACAATGACGTGACCTGTATCACCGTTTGGATCTATAGATACAGAGATAATGCTTTGCTTAATTACAGTGAATTTTAAAAGGAATGGATGATGACTGATGTGAGCAATATTTTTGATTCAATGCACAAGGCGATGCAGAAGAATCCGATATTCGGTGATCTGTTAAGTCAGGAAGATCGTGAGTACTTATTGAATGGTGGCACGGTACGTGTTGCACAAAAAGGTGAAGTGCTCTGTAAACAATACCAGCGAGACAATAGCGTCTTTGTTCTATTGAATGGGGCGGTAGAAGTTACCGAAGGAATGGGCAGTAATGTTATTTCTTTGTGTAAACTATATTCCGGTGAGGTCTTCGGTGAAATTGCTGCCTTATTTATGATGCCGCGTATCGCGACTGTAACAGTGATTAAACGTTCGGTAGTATTAGAGATCCCAGGTGAAGTATTGGGTGAGCTAATTGATAAAGTGCCCGTGCTGCGTGACGCAGTATTTGAGCGCTATCATTATCGTTCAATTAATACGGCATTAAAATCAGTTGCTATCTTTTCATCATTAGATGATGCAGCTTTAGATGACATAGGTAATTCGGCGTCGTTAGTAACAGCCAAGAAAGGTGAGCAATTTATTCGTGAAGGTGAGCTGGGTGATGCACTGTATATTATTAATTACGGTGTGGCACGTGTGTTTACTAAGACACAAGGTTCAGAACTTAACCTTGCCTTATTAAGACCAGGTGAATATTTTGGTGAGTGGTCGTTGTTAACTGGTGCGCCACGTGCGGCATCTGTTGCTGCTGTGACACAAATGGAAGTAGTTCGTTTAGGTTGTGAAGAATTCCTAGATTTTATTCGTAAATATCCAAATATCAGAGAGAGTATTGATCTGGTTGCACATGAACGTAAACAACGTACTGAATTTGCTAAAACTAGGCCTGAATCAGAAAATGATGTGCAAGTCATTTTGGGTGAGATAGAAAAGATTCTAGTCGCAGAACACGATTCATAAATAATAAATCCGCATCATTATAAGATGTGATTAATAATAAAAGGGGGATGGAACATGTCAACACTGACAGATTCGGCAGCATGGACGGCATTGCAGGAACATTATAGTAAAATTTCAAATGAACATATGCGTGATATGTTTGTGTCAGATAAAGAACGTTTTAATAAATTTTCAAGAAGCCACGGCGATATTCTTTTAGATTTTTCAAAAAATATTATTACTGATGAAACCTTTAAATTACTAATTGGTTTAGCCGAACAAGCCGATATTAGAGGGTGGACACAAAAAACTTTTTCAGGTGAAAAAATCAATAACACGGAAAAACGTGCTGTGCTTCATGTTGCCTTACGTAACCGTAGCAATACACCAATTATTGTTGATGGTGAAGATGTTATGCCGGCAGTTAATGCCACCTTAGATAAAATTCGTGGCTTTACCGATTTAGTACGCAGTGGTGAATGGAAAGGTTATACCGGCAAACGCATTACAGATGTGGTTAATATTGGTATTGGTGGTTCAGATCTAGGGCCGGTTATGGCAACCGAAGCATTAAAAACTTATACACAACGTGATTTAGGTGTGCATTTTGTATCAAATATTGATGGCACACACATGGCTGAAACGCTGTTGAAGTGTGATCCCGAAACAACATTGTTTATTGTCGCCTCTAAAACATTCACTACACAAGAAACAATTACTAATGCAACAACAGCAAGAGAATGGTTGTTGGCATCAGCCGGAGATAAGTCAGCAGTAGCGAAACACTTTGTTGCCTTATCAACTAATGCTGAAGCCGTTTCTGCTTTTGGTATTGATACCAACAATATGTTCGAGTTCTGGGATTGGGTTGGTGGTCGTTATTCATTATGGTGTGCGATTGGCTTACCGATTGCGATTGCGGTTGGCATGGATAACTTTGAAGAGTTATTAGCTGGTGCGCATGATATGGATCAGCATTTTTTAAATACAGATTATAAAGATAATTTACCTGTTATTATGGGCTTGCTTGGGCTTTGGTATAATAACTTTTTTGGTGCACAGACACTCGCTATTTTACCATATGATCAATACATGCATCGTTTCGCGGCATATTTCCAGCAAGGTGATATGGAGAGTAATGGTAAACGTGTTAACCGTGATGGTGAAGTGGTTGATTATTCAACGGGACCCGTTATTTGGGGTGAGCCTGGTACGAATGGGCAACATGCTTTTTACCAATTGATTCACCAAGGCACTAAATTAATTCCTTGTGATTTTATTGCACCGATTGAAACGCATAATCCTGTTGGTGAGCATCATTCTATCTTGATGTCTAATTTCTTTGCTCAAACAGAAGCATTAATGTCGGGTAAAACTTCAGCTGAAGCTAAAGTTGACTTAGAAGCGGCTGGAATGTCCGGTAGTGAATTGGATGATTTACTCCCACATAAGGTATTCCCCGGTAACAAACCGACTAATTCAATTATGCTACAAAAAATCACACCTCACAGTCTGGGAATGCTGATTGCTATGTATGAACATAAAATATTTGTTCAAGGCATGATTTGGGGTATAAACTCATTCGATCAATGGGGTGTTGAGCTAGGCAAACAACTAGCGCAATCAATTCAACCTGAATTAAAAGGTGATGAAGACGTAACATCACACGATGTATCAACTAATAGTTTGATTAATCATTTTAAGAAAAACAGGAAATAAGTAATAGAAAATGACAGATTCAGATTTAAAAGAACACGAACAATGGCGTAGCAAATTAAGTGCCAAACAGTTTAATATTTGTCGCGAGCAAGGCACAGAGCCTGCATTTACGGGTAAATATCACGATTGTAAAACACGAGGCATATATAAGTGTGTCTGTTGTGGTGAGCCATTATTTGATTCCATCACTAAGTTTGATTCAGGAACGGGTTGGCCAAGTTTTTGGCAGCCGATTAATGAAACAGCAATTGAGTCCGATATAGATACCAAGTTTGGTATGCGTCGAGAAGAAGTGCATTGCAAGAAATGTGGTTCACATCTTGGTCATGCATTTCCTGATGGGCCACAGCCGACAGGTCAACGATACTGTATTAACTCAGCATCACTAGAATTAGAAATAGAAGATTAAAAACGGGGTAGGGTATGTCAGATAGTTCACAAGTCATTGGTTCAATGGGAATAGAGTCACAAGTCGATAGTGCACCAAGCGAACCTTGTGTCATGGTTATTTTTGGTGCATCAGGCGATTTAACAAAACGTTTGCTCGTTCCTGCGTTATATAACCTCGCTTGTGATGGTTTATTATCGGATAATTTTGCGGTACTCGGCTCAGGCCGTAGTGAAATTACTGATGATGAATTTCGTGAAAGCATGGCCAGTGAAGAAAACGGTCTACGTGGTTTCCATACCAGAAAAGAATTTGATGAGCCTGCTTGTGATGAGTTGATGAGCCGCTTCCATTTCTTACCCGGTGGCTTGGACGATCCTGAAAACTATAAAAACATGAAGGAGAAGGTTGCCGAGCTGAATGAAAAATATCAGGCCGGTGGTAATGTCTTATTTTACTTTGCGATGGCACCACGTTTTTTCGGTATGATTTGTGATCACCTTCATAAAGCAGGCTTCCAAGACGGTGAAGGTTGGAAACGGATTATTGTTGAAAAACCATTTGGTACTGATCTTGAATCAGCGCTGGAATTAAATAAAGCAGTATTGGCGAACTGGCGTGAAGACCAAATCTTCCGTGTTGATCATTATCTTGGTAAAGAAACAGTACAGAATTTACTCGCTTTCCGTTTTTCTAACGGCATGTTTGAACCACTTTGGAATAAAAACCACATTGATAATATTCAGTTTAATGTCTGTGAAGCAGTCGATGTTGGCGAACGAGGTGGCTACTACGATAGCTCGGGTGTATTACGTGACATGATGCAAAATCATATGTTCCAGATGCTTGCATACCTTTGTATGGAAACACCAGGATCATTTGAGCCAGATTCGATTCGTAATGAAAAAGCCAAGTTACTAGAGTCAGTACGAATTTATGATAAAGAAGAAGTACCTGATTATGTTGTGCGTGGTCAATATGGTCCTTCATATGATGATGACGGTAACGTAGATAAACCGGGTTACCGACAATCAACTGATGTAAACCCTGAATCTAGTACTGAAACATTTACAGCTGCCAAATTCCAGATTGATAACTGGCGCTGGGAAGGAGTACCAATTTACCT
>JALTKP010000205.1 GCA_027078075.1 Gammaproteobacteria bacterium
TACCGGTTGCCATCATGCTACGTTCACTGGCTTGAATGATCGGTAAATGACAAGCACCACAAGCTTCACGGGCAACACGTAAGTCACCAGGGTTAACGAAACGAACAAACTCGGCGCTTTCGTTATTCAACAGGGTAAAACTGATCTCTGGGTTTGCGCTGCTAGGGTAATTCCATGTTTTAGGGAAACGTGGTTGAACGTGACTTTTATCAAGTGCAGCACGATAAGCTTTATCACCTTTTTTGGTGTTGGCTGGTTTCTTAACCGCAGAGTCACCACCATGACAATCAGTACAGCCAAGCACAACAGAGGGACTAATATGCATAGTTTTTCGATCAGACTTGCTATGACAGGTTATACAACCTTCACTTTTAGGATCAGCTTGCTCCCATGTCTGATGTTTTGGCGCATCAGGTGTGACGGCATACTTAATGTCACGCGGCTTTTCTAAATCAGACGCGGACGCAAAAATACTGGTCATGCAAAGCAGACCAATGGTAAGCAGAGATTGTTTCATCACGGGTTGTTCATTCCCTAATAAGTTAACAGTATGTTAGCTAAAACTGAGTAAGAGGTTTCATCCCCATATAATTCTTTAAAGCCATCTCCTGGCTCTAATGCAGCGGCTGAAAGTCTAAATATGACATTCTGAGTAAAGAATGGGCGGTAGATAGCGGATACAGATAAGTCCCAGCCAATATCATTGTCAATTGTACCAAGTTGGCGATACGCTTCTAGTGAAGAGGTATCAGCAAACCCTAGTTTGTTGGCATTGACTGATACACGCCATTCAGGTGTTAGATCAAAGTCAGCACCGACACCAATGAGTGTGGTACCTGGGTTTACAAAATTCGATTGACCTTGTTCTTTCGATGTTCGAAGTGAGTTTAAAACACCATTACGTGCAGACAGGGCAACACCACCACCACCAATATTGGCAACCGGTTGGCGAATCCAGAAACTGGTGTCGGCTCCGGCAAATTGTGGATTTTCGAAAATCGCATCAAAGCCTTGAGAAACATTATCGAATGGATCTTTATCACCACTGGCGTAAAGACCAGATAAACGTACACGAATCCAATCAAAGTCCATGGAAGCCTCGGCTGCAACGAAGAAAGCATCAATACGTGTTTTACCATTGAAGAAGGCGTTACGTGTTTCATTACCAGTTGCGTAGTAATAGGAAGTAGTTAAGTTAACTCGACCTATGTGCCCGTCACCGTTGTAGCCAATATAAGTCACATCGTAGTTACGTGGTCGACCGTCACCAAGCGGTGCAGGGCGAGCCAGAAAGCCATTGCTATCAAAGAACAGACCGTCGTCACCTTCACGGTTACGGTTATGTATGACGGTTGCTTGAGAGGTATAGCCAATCATTGGGAAATCTTGTTTGTAGATGTTGGCAATGAATACATCATCATCACGAAGTGATTTGCTGATATCGTTTAAGCCGCTATTAAGATCTTTATCAACGCGGCGGAACCAGGCTAAGTTATATTGGTAAAAGTTGTTATCACGGTTACCAAACAAGCGAATACCGAATTGTTGGTCTTGAAATAAGAAACCACGGAAATCGGTATTGAATGGCTGTATACCGATTCGAATCGAATCAAAATCATAGCGATCGGATACATTGCGTAAATGTTTATCCCAAAATAGTTCCTGAACACCAACGTGCGTATCTCTTCGCACATTACCTCGACCAGGTAAAACGGAAAGTACGCGATCTTCTTCAACTTCAACGCGGTTATAGTTGAAAGCCAGTGTTAGACGGAACTCATGATCGGGTGGCTTAAAGGCAGTATCACCTTTGTAGAGAACAAATCCCGTAATTAACGTTTCACTAAAAACGGTTTGATCTCGCCCACCAAATACATCGAGTGCACCGGGAGAACGACTCGTTGCTGGTGAAACAGGTGTTGGTAGTTTACGTGGTTCATAAACTGTATCTGAAATAACACTGACGTTAAAGAACCAGTCTTTTGTTCCCAAGATGGGACGGTCACCCTTTAAGGTGTTCTGGTTGTAGGGATCAAACCAACGCTCGTTAACACCAACTGCTTCAACGATACGATAGCGATCTGGTACGGGAACGACAGGATGCGGCAGATTAGGATTCGAAATTGCAATAGGGCGTAAATCTGTTTTTCGGTTTGGATCTTCCTGTTTAGGAGCGGGACGATCAGGTTTACGTTCTGCGCCAGGACGACGTCGATCTACTTCTGCTAATAATAGTTCTTCGGTCGGTTCCTGATAAGCCCATGGACCGGAAGATTCCTGACTGAGATCTTGATCAGTGCTAAGGCTAAAGCCTGACTTACGTATACCAAATTCGTTGTAGCTATCTGCTGCTGCAACAATAGTTTCGGTATTTGGTGTCTCAGTTGAAAAGGGATTAGATTCTTGATTATTTTCTGTCACCGAATCATCAGTAGTAACTAATTCTTGTTTGTTTTGTGTTTCATAATGGAGTGCAGAGTCTAAAGTCATGCTCCCTAATTGCGCATTAGCCTTGTCGTTGGTTGCATAATTAAACGTAGATGTAAGTTTAACGTTGCCCGCGTGTGTATTACCAATATAAGCGGTATTTGCCAAAGCAAGGTTGGCAGTGAGCGACATGACCAAACATAAAGTGCTATGTGAGCTGAAGTTTTTCATGGCTATAATCCATCACAGACGTTGTTTTCAGAACTTCCAATAAACGGGTTTTGTGGACATTGAATATAACGTAATGGCTGACCAGCAAAACCGGGAGGTGTAATATTATCTGCGCGAATACCGGTTGGTGCATTACCAATAATGGCTCCATCACCAATACCGTTGGCTTTGCCTAGAGCAACACTGGCGCGGTTGGTGCCAAGGAATGAGATCATATCATCTTGATCAACACCATCACCGGATACCCCGATACCACCAACAAGTACACCGTTACGGTAGATTGGTACGGAACCAGGGAAAATTTGGATACCGTTTGCTAAACGAGTTGAACCAATTTGAGTACAATCGGTTGGATTAGCGCCTGCCGCCAAATGGTTTACAAGCTGATTAAAAACCAAATCAAGTTGTAAACCAACAGAAAATGGGCTCCATAAATCAGTTGCAGGGTTCTTTGCAAAAGGTTTGCTCAAAGGGCCATTGTTAGGTAAGGCAACTAAGTCGTTACCATCAGGATAAAATGGGCGAGAAAGGTTACCACCAGAGCGATCAGCAAAAGCAGTACCGTCAGCCAAGGCATTATTATTACCAAGGAAAGTTCTTACAGCCGTAACATAGTTAGCAATAGATGAAGTGTATCCTGCTGCATTTACATTGCCAGTCGCAAGTAAAACAGCGCCTGCATCAGTGCTACTAAAGAAGGTAGCTGTGCGAGCCTTCTGCAAGGATACATCTGTACCAAACATGGGCGCATCACGTGTACGTGCAATACCAAGAATCACGCCAGCAGAATCGACAACAGAAACAGTAACTCTAGCTTGGCTATTTAATGGGCGGCGAATTTGTGCACGTGCCTGATTTGCAACACCGAGTGCTTTACGAAGTAATTCAGTAACTTCTGCAGCAGTAAGTTCGTTGCCACCAATAACAGTCCCCGTTGTTGGTGGGTAGCGGTTGTTGCCAGCACCATCAGTTAAAACAAAAGCATCTAGACCTGGGAATAAAGAAGCATCAATCGCATCAGCTGGGCGAATACCTGAATTTGCGGCACCAAAGGTAGAACCAGCAAGAATGCCGCCACCAGCATTAAAGTAATTAGGTACAGCATCTGAATTAACAAGGTTGCCGAGAACACCACCGGTGATTGTTGCAAATGCGGGTGCGGCTTGAGGGTTACTTAATAGGTCATCACTATTAACATCAGAATAACGCAAGCTACGACCATCAACCGTGATGCGATTAGCCTGTCTATCGACAGGTGGTGCAAACCCAAACTGACCAGCAATAGCAATCAATTCGTCAACGCTGTTGTCTGTATCAAGGATGTTTCTGTCTAAGCCATAGACACCATCAGAAATTACGCCGATACCGCCTACAGGATGACCATTCTTATAGATAGGGAACCCACCGGGATCGGCAGATAGACCAAGAGGTGAACGGTTAGGACCTACACCAATTGCTGTGCCTGCACCATCTGTAACAAGATCACTGCATGGAAGTTGACTAAATTGGACACCGAACAAAGGGCCACCGGGTAAACCTGTTTCATGCGGGCTGAAATGTTCCTGAATGATGTGGCTTGCAGTACGTGTACTGAAAGCATTGCCTTCAGATGCTAAGTAGGAGCCAGTAATAGCTTTTGCGATAGCGGCGTAGGTACTCGGAAGAATTGAAATGTTTTCAAGACCAGATGTACCATTTACAAGGCCTGAGCGAATAGTGAAGGTTGTTGCTGCACCGTTCATTTGGAAAATAGCTAAAACATTACCGACACGATCGGTTACAGCAATTGTGGCTTTTACTCCCCGTCCTTGTGCTTCTTGTACTGCGCGAGAAATGATATTTCCAACATCAGTGACCGTTAGGTTGCTAGGACTGGTCGTTGCACAAAATCCAGTGCAGCCTGAATCAAAGTTACTGCCTTGAGCTACAGGGTTGCCTTTGCTTCCACCACTGCCACCACCACCACCGCCACCACAGGCTGTGATGAGAGTCAGGCTAGCTAACAGCAATATGCTGCTTGTGAGTTTTGCTACGTTCACGGGTACTTTCCTCTGATAAATCTTTTGTTATTACTTACTCGGTTTTTCCATACGTGCTGCAGTTGCTGATTTCTTGGCTCTTGCAGGCATACCTTTACGATCACCTAATAGAAAATCATCAGCAATATGGAAACCATGACAATCAACACAAGTTGATTGGACTTTATTATGTGCTTCGTCGGTGCCGGCATGACATTGCTGACAGTTATCAATGGCTGGTATTAATACATCACCACTGTCTTCTGATTTAGCAGCGTCATGACAGTCAGTACACTGCATGGTTTCATGCTTTTTATGTACGAAGCGTGATTTTGGTAGCCAAGTATCGGCAAGGCGAACCGGTGCTATTTCCCATTTAGGAGAATCACCATCGCGTACTTTTGTTACATCGTGGCAGGTTGCACAAACACGATCTTCAAATAAGTCTTCACCAACGCTCATGGCTTTTTGCTTAGCCCATAAGAAAGCGTCTTTACGTTCACGTGGTGTGATGCGCTGTCCAGGGCGGCGACGGTTTTGCACAATTGCAGGTGCATCAATATCTTCAAAGCCGCCTTTAAGCGCAACATTACCGTAGTACTCAGTTAAAGTATAAAGGATATGTTCAAGATTACCGTGTGGCACGACACGTTGTGGAATATCAGCTTCAAATTCAAGGCTATGACATTCAGCACAGTGTTGTTTCATGTTGATTGGTTTCATACCAATGCCGCCTGGTTCCGCTTGGTGACAATCAGCACAAACCATGACGCGGTTTCCACCGGGGGCATCAACGCCTTCTACTGTTAAGTGTTTATCATGTGGAAACTTGAGGTTTGACGTTTCAACAGGTTTGTCTTTAAGCGCTTCACGTTGAGTACTAAATGTTTTTGCAGACGCGTTGTAGCGGAACATGGTTGCACTAAAGTTAGGATGGTTGTTACCGAAGTCTTGAACGTTCTTTAAGTCAGTACCTGTTTTTGCATCAAGATCTTTATGGCAATCACCACAAAGCCCTTCATCGCGACGAACTAAGCCATCACGACCATTGTGTTCTTTATGACAAGTGGCACAACGAGTTTCATTTAAGCCGGAAAGCTCAAAGAAAAGCGGGTCGGCATGGGTGTGTGTTTCGGTGTGACAAGTAACACAGGAAGTATCACGAACAGTTTCAAAGGCTTTTTGATGACACGCTTTACAGTCATTAGCAAAGAAAGTATGTGCAGATTCAAATTCACCTGTTTTCCAAGAAACATCTGCGGTGATCGGGGCATCTTTAAACATGTCTCGAACTTCATCCGAGTAAAATGCAGCGATAGGTAGTGCGAGGAAGAGAGCGGTGATAATAGTAAAGAACACCCAAGACCATAAACGACGGCTAAAACCAGTTGCAGCAAGCGTAGTGACCGAACGCTGTTTTAATTGTTCAAGATCGTCACCAAGTTGACGAACTAATTCAACGGTAATGTTAAGTTTTTCGCCTTCATCAGCAGAGATGATTTCAATGTCATAAGGACCAACTGCAATAACATCACCACTATTAAGGCGTGCGCTTTGAGTGATGTTGTTGTTAACACGAATATCAGAACCAGATTCCGCTTCGATATAGTAACGACCTTGACGGTCATGAATCGTTGCGTGATGTAATGATGTGCGGAAGTCAGACAAATAAAGTTCATTGTCGGTACTTCGTCCAATACGAATGCTTGCACCCGAAACAACCTCGTCTTTATGGGTGACGCCGCCGCGGGACTTACGTGTTAGAAAACTGACATTACACTGCATGACTAAGGCCTACCAATAAAAGAAGATTGAAACGACATGTGCTATGAGCGCAGCAAGCAAGGCAAATGACAATGGCACATGGAAGTAAAGCCAAATATCCATCATTGCTTTGTATTGCACATCACGGCAAGCACGTTGAACGAGTTCACACTTTTTACCAAGTAACGTCATCAGACGGCTAGCATCATCTGCCATTTCTTTTGGTAAAGATTTATTAAGTTCAGTGACTTTATTAAATGCAGCTTGGGTTGCGCAGTTTTGAGGTCTGCCTGATAACTGCTGGCGTATAGAGCCACCAATTTTAGTTTTCTCACTTGACTCAAGAATGCATTTATTAATTTCATCAGTAAGTTGTGATGCGGCTTCACGACATTCACGATCAAGCTCTGACATTTCAATAAGCATTAACTCGAGTGTGTTGCCGCGGCGATTTTTGGTCATTAATTCTGGGTAGCGTAGGTAAGCATAAACACCAAAAATACCACTGAAGATAACAATGAACATCAGTACATAGGCAAGTGTGTGAAGGTTCCAGCCTACTTGAAAACCAGCGTGTAATGTTGCAATGACAATTAAGGCAAGACCAAGGTAGACATGTGCCGATAACCAACCTTCAACTTTACCCATAGATGATTTGTATGAACGTTTGCGAATACCAAACCACATTAATAATAAAATTAAAAATGCACCAAGGCCACCGAGAGTGTAACCGAGCCAGGTACCGCCATTAGGACCATCAACAGGTGCGTGGATGGCATAAGCAACCACCGACGCAATGATTAACAACATACTTAATTTAAAGTAACGATAACCACTGTATACAAAAAGTGACTGATGCATCATTGCCAAAGTGTCCTAATAATTTTCAAGGTTAGTAACAGACATAAATTCGCTTGGATTAACACGAATCGCCGCACCGGTAGGGCAGGCTCTTACACAAGATGGTCCACCTGGCATGTCTTTGCACATGTCACATTTTACAGCCATCTTCTTAGCGTCAGGATCTTGTTTTGCTTTTTTCAAATTACAGTCACCAGGTGCTAAACCAGCACCGGTTAATAACCAAGACACCAAACTGGATTTGTGTTTTTTCGAGACCATTGCCATCTGAATGACGCCGTATGGGCAATTGCGTTGGCAGTTACCACAACCAATACAGTTATTGGCAATATAGACTTCACCATTTTCAGCACGGTGAATCGCATCAGGTGGGCAATCTTGCATACAGTGAGGGTGTTCACAGTGGCGGCAAGAAGTTGGAACGTGAATAGACGCAAAGGTTGGTCCTGCTTCACGATCTAGCCGAGATGTACCATAGTGCGTTTCAGCACAGGCTTTTTCACAGTTGTCACAGCGAACGCAAAGTGACTCGTCGATTAATAATACGTCAGTAGCTTCACCAAGCCCTTGTTCAACAAGGAAGCTGATGATGGTGCCAGAATCTGAGTTGTCTTCCATCTGCACATTGACTTGCTTGCGACTATCAATGACTTCCTGAACACGTTTGCGAACATCGTCGTCTTCATCGGCAAGTTTACGGAAGGCGTCTCCATCAAGACAGATTGTTTCTGTTGCAACTGCTGCGCGAATAGTCGCAGAACGATGACTATCACCAAACAGTGCCATTTCACCAACATAGTTACCAGCAGGCAAGTAAGATAAAACAACTTCCTTACCACCAACTGTTTTAGAAACAGTGAGCGAGCCAACGCGAACTAAGTGCAGTGAGTCACCTTCATCACCTTCATTAAAGAGTACTTCACCTGCTTTAAATGATTTTAATGTGGCGGTGCTAATCACAGATTGTAATTTTTCTACGGGTGTATTCGGCGCAATTTTTGCCTGTAGAGCACGCATTAAGAAAGCTTCATCAATCACACGTTTTACTGATTCAACCGAACTAATGGTTTTGTTCATTGAACGACGCGGAGTTTCAATTAAAACACAATTTCTACCAGCCAGAATTGTAGCAGAACGGCGGTGCCCCGAAATCAAACTCATTTCACCAAAGAATGCACCCTTGCTTAACGAGATGCGTTGGCTTGGATCTTTAGGGTTAATTTGTACTTGAACTTCACCACTAACAATGGAGTAGAAGGTGTTAGTAAAGTCATTACGTTCAAAAATTATTTCGCCTTCGGCAGGTGTGCGCATGTCACTGTCGATCATGAATTCACGAAGTTGTAAGGTAGTTAAGCCAGACAACAAAGGTACATTGGTCGTAATCATGTCGAGAACATCATTTACCGACATGTTTTTATTGCGAGCACTGAACTTACGGAATTTTTCTTTTAGCAGAGGTTCATCAGCTGGTTCGACATCGTTACCTTCGATGAACTCAATGACTTCATAGCCTTGGTTCATTGCTGATTTAATTAGTGGGTAACCTGCAAGAGCGCCAACAATGTATAAACCAGAGACATTTGATTCATACTGATTGGTTAGTGCCGGAACGGCCGCTGGGTCATCGCTTGGGAATTCAATACCACAGGATTGCACGAAGCGACGTGGAGCAATGGCACCTAAACGAGCAATAATGCGGTGACAATTAACTTCGGCTTCACCATTTTTTGTAGCTAAAACTATTTTTCCAATTTCACCAGAGCCAAGAGGGGTGTCGAACTGTTCGACACGTACGGTATTGGAGTTGTAATAAGGCTCAATAACATTTGTATCAATGGCTTTGTTGATACCATCTTCGTTACCTTGTTTAGCACGTGAAAATTCATCTTTGCGGTTAACAATAATAACGGTGTTTTGTTTGGTTAGTGCAAGTGCATTTTCAATTGCAGCATCGCCAGCGCCAATAACAACAATAGTTTCATCAGCGTATTCATCAGGATCATCAAGTTGATACTGAACCATGTCGAGATCTTCGCCTTCGACACCCAATTTACGCAAGTTGCCTTGCAGACCGATGCCCATAACAACAAATTCAGCTGTGATGGTTTCACCAGACTTGGTTTTTATAGTGAAGTCACCTTTTGAACCACTGATTTCAGTAACTTCAGTGTTGTACTTAACGTTGGTGTTATGACCCGCAACCTGCGTGTTCCAAACTTCAAGAATGTGTTCACGCGTACCGGCGACAAAGTCCAGAGGGCTTCGTAATGGTAAGACTTGTGGCTCATCCATCACGTGCTTACCTTTTTGATACTTATAAATCGTATCAGATAGGTGATCAGTACTTTCTAATAGCACGTGTGAAATGCCTAGCTCCGCAGCATGAGCGGCAGCACTCATGCCACCAGGTCCGGAACCGACGATGGCGATTTTGAAATCAGCCATTTATTCCCCCTAAAAATAAACTACTTAAGTAGTTAGACCGATATTATTTCCAGGAAAACTGATATCCATCAATTAGTTATAAATTGATGGTAGAACCACTCCCTGGGTCTGGACAGCCTTGCTCGATTATTATGAGCTTATTAAATGACTGAACCAGATATATTATTTATTTTTCTTCCATGCGCAATTGAT
The DNA here is from genome assembly GCA_027078075.1 of Gammaproteobacteria bacterium. Lineage (GTDB taxonomy): Bacteria > Pseudomonadota > Gammaproteobacteria > AKS1 > AKS1 > Sulfuriflexus. The sequence goes on from JALTKP010000205.1 coordinate 9,942, forward strand.
CGCAGGGTTGAGTACATTACCGCAGCTTTAGTTATCGATCAATGCACATAAGGCGATGTTTCGAAATTACTAAAAAATCTTACGTGTGGAATACTTGCAAAGGCATTAGACTGCTTAACCCTGATGGGCTACTGAATACGTAATTCCAGTATGTAATGTAGGTGAAATAGTCGCGAATGACAAGCATAAATCTTGTACAATGGCAGACAAATTGTTATTTTATACATATAAAACAATAAGTTATAAATTAAAGGAATGGGGATGCAAGCTTTTTTAAGCAACTACCTAGTTGAGTTTGGTCATTTAGCGGTTTTTACCGCATTTATTTTATCGATTTTGCAAGCGACGGCACCGTGGCTTGCAGGTCGATTAAATGCACCTGCATTGGCTCGTAGCGGTGTTATGGCGAGCTATATCGTGTTGGTTTTAATGTCAATTGGTGGCGCAACCTTAATTCATGCTTTCGTAATAAGTGATTTTACTGTGCTATATGTTGCCTCACATTCCAATAAAGAGCTTCCACTCCTATATAAGGTAACAGCACTATGGGGCGGCCATGAAGGCTCATTATTTCTCTGGGCATGGATATTGTCCGCCTTTACAACCCTACTAGCAATACAGGGTAAACGTTTGTTTCCTATGCGATTACCAGTTTTGCTGAGTGTTCAGGCATTCCTATTATTAGGCTTCTTAGGTTTGATTCTATTTTTATCAAACCCTTTTGAACGCCTTTTACCGGGTGCTTTGATCGGGCGTGATTTAAACCCTCTTTTACAAGATCCGGGTATGGCGTTTCATCCACCGATGCTTTATCTCGGTTATGTTGGTTTCTCAATCCCATTTGCCTTTGCCATGACCGCGATGTTGACACGTTGGGAAACAACCCTTTGGATTGGATTAATTAGACGCTGGTCTTTGTTTGCATGGACGATGTTGACGATTGGTATCATGCTGGGGGGCTGGTGGGCCTACTACGAATTAGGTTGGGGCGGTTACTGGGCATGGGATCCGGTTGAAAACGCTTCATTTATGCCTTGGTTATTGGGTACTGCATTGATTCATTCAATAACAGTGCAAGAAAACCGACGCATGCTACAGACGTGGAATTTATTCTTAGCCATTAGTACGTTTTCGTTGTCACTACTGGGTACCTTTTTAGTACGTTCGGGTGTCTTGTCATCCGTACATGCTTTCGCGGTTGATCCTGGTCGTGGACTTTATATTTTAATGTTTATGGGCGCCGTGCTGGTTGTTTCCTTTGGTTTGTTTTTAGCAAAAGGGCGCGTTGATACAGAGCGTGAAGCAATGAGTTCTTCTCTCTCCCGTGAAATGTTATTTGTAATGAACAACGTGCTGTTTAGCGTTTTATGTTTATTGGTTATGTTGGGTACTTTGTATCCACTAGCACTTGAAGCAATTAATGGCGCTAAAATAACAGTCGGCGCACCTTACTTTAATGCTGTTTTAATTCCATTCTTCTTTTTGGTTATTTTGTTAATGGGGATTGCACCGGCAACACCGTGGCGCAATGTTAATTTAGCAAGGCTTTGGTCTCGTTTATGGTTACCAACAGCAATTAGTATTATTGCAGCGGCAGCAATGTTTGCTTGGGACAGCCAAGCGCATTGGTTTGCATTTGTTGGTACTGGTCTAGTGGCATTTGTACTGGCAGCTATGCTGGTTGATTTTTTCCGCAATGCGAACCGTCGTTCTAAACAAAGTAATGAAAATATTTTTTCAGCTTGGCTATATTTAGTGAAACGTAACCGTCGTTATTACGGTGGTATGTTTGTACACTTTGGTATTCTTATTATTGCAATTGGCATGATTGGTTCGGGTTTATTTAGACAAGAGCAAGTGGTGTTAATGGCGAAAGGCGATATTATTGAAATCGGCGGAGAGAAGTTACGCTTTGATGGTGTGAAACAATTTAAGAAAGATAATTATTTTGCGCTACAAGGACAATTTTCCTTGCTTGGTACAGATGTTGTTTTAACGCCGGAGCGCCGTAAGTATCCTGTACAAGAAGCACCAACTACAGAATCAGGTATTGATGCGAATTGGGCACGTGATGTTTATATTGTTATTGGTGAACTTGTTGATGGTCGTTACTCGGTACATGCCTATGTGAATCCATTAGTACAATGGATATGGTTTGGTGCTTTTATTATTGTATTCGGTATTGGTTGGTCATTATCACAGCGAATGCGTGAGAAGCGGGTACGTTCGTCTATTACAGCATCACAAGGTAGTGCGGCATAATGAATAAAGTTTGGTGGGTAATCGTTCCAGTATTGCTGATACTGTTTGGTTTGTTAGGGTATGGTTTAACCAGTAATCCAAAGCATATTCCTTCACCATTAATAGGTAAGCCTTTCCCTCTTATTGAAGGAATGGATCTTAATGGTAACAAAGTTACTTTAGGTGTTGTGAATGGTAAGCCAACCGTTGTGAATGTTTGGGCTTCATGGTGCGCAGCCTGTCGCTCTGAGCATAATGTGTTAATTCGCGGTTCACGAATCTATGGAGACAAAATTTCTTTAGTCGCGATTAATTACAAAGATGAGTTGGTTAATGCAAAAGCATGGCTAAGACAGTTAGGAAATCCATACCTTTGGTCGTACCATGATTTGTCAGGTAGAGCAGGTTTAGAGTTAGGTGTTTATGGTGTGCCAGAAACCTTTTTTGTTAATAAAAAGGGCATCATTGTAGAGAAAATTTCTGCCCCATTAACAGATGAACAATTTGCAGCCGGCGTTGAATTGATGAGCAAGTAATGAAAAATAATATAAAAAAAATAATGCTTTTGACTTTTTTGCTGGGGATTTCTTTTTCAGCATTTTCTAAGCCGGTTGACGAAGATCCAATAGAAAGAGAAATGTTAGATATTGCGGCTAAGTTACGTTGTACTGTTTGTCAAAATCAGCCAGTCGCAGAATCACATTCTGGTTTGGCTGGGGATATGCGAAACCTGATTACAGAAAAATTAAAACAAGGTAAGAATGAAAAGGAAATTGTTCAATTTTTTGTTGATCGTTATGGTGACTATGTTTTATTAGAGCCACCTCAATCAGGTAATGGTGCTGTGCTATGGGTACTCCCACCGCTGTTATTTTTATTTGCTGCGTTGGCCGCAGTGTTGATGATGAAGTCTCGTAGCAAAAGCCAATCAACGATGCCGCCACCGGTATTAAGTGATGCAGATAAAGAGCGCATTCGTCTAGCTCGAGGAATTGATGCAGATGAAAAAAACAAATCATAAGGAAGTTAAGTAAATGTTGGTTCTAGTCGTCAGTTCAATTATTTTATTTGCGTTTTGCGCCTGGTTTCTTGCCAAGCCATTTCGTGAATCTGGGCATGAACAAGAAGTGCTAGCACAGGCACGTCAATATGGATTGGCTCGTGATCGTGTTTTACGTCAATTAGAACAACTTGAAGCACAGGCAGATGAAGGTGTACTTGAAGCCGATGTAGCTGGAGATGAAAGCCTGCGCTTAGAAGCAGAGCTGGCTGCTATTTTAAAACATTTAGAAGCACTTGAAACAACATCAGAAACAGAGACGCTCAGTGAACATGGTCGTTTACAGTGGATGTTGGCCATTGCCGTGTTTGGCTTAGTTATTCCTTTGGCGGTTATTATTTCATACGGTAGTTGGCAGGCAGATTCATTGCTTAAGTTAGCTGGTGCCAATGTAAATGACATGCCAATGAGAACACAGCGTTCAGCTGCTCCAGCGGCTTTCCCGCCTGAAGTGTTGGAAATGGTTGCTCGTTTAGAAAAACGAATGGCAGGTTCACCTAATGATGGTAATGGTTGGAAGCGTCTTGGGCGCTCATATATGGTTATGGGGCGTCGAAATGAAGCTATTTCAGCTTATCGTAAAGCGGCAGCCTTGTTACCAGATGATGCGGATATTCGTGCCTCATTGCAGCAATTAGAATCAAATTCGGCGGCTGCTTCCAATCAGCAGCAGCCAGCATTTCCTCCGCAGGTATTGGCAATGGTTGCTCAGCTTGAAAAGCGCCTGTCTGAATCGCCCGATGATGGGGAAGGCTGGAAACGTCTTGGTCGTGCTTACACAGTAATGAAGCGTTATAGCGAAGCAGTTTCAGCTTACACTTCTGCGGCTGAAATATTACCAAATGACCAAGCTATTCAAGTCGCTTTACAAGAGTTATCACAAATTGCGGCCCAAAGTGGTTTACATAAAGGCACTGCCGCGGTTGATGAAAAGGGGCAAGCAGCTCATCCGCCATTACCGAAAGGTTCATTGCAAAATATTATTCAATTAGAAAAAGCGATTGCCAAAGATCCAAATAACCCAATTGCATGGGTTAAATTAGGACAAGCTTATATAGGAATTAATCGACAACCAGATGCCATTCGAGCGTTAGCAAAAGCACATGAGTTGGCAAGCGAGGATATAACCGTTTTGTCGATGTACGCAGAAGCAGTATTTAATGAGAACCCGCGTGATCCAACAGGAAAGGCCTTAAGCTTATATAAAAAGCTGAATAAATTATCGCCAAGACATCCTGACGGCTTATGGTTCTTGGGTTTAGCTGCCTATAGCGAAGGTAACTTAAGCAAAACAATTGACCTTTGGAGTCAACTATTAACCGTGTTGCCACGTGATGGCGAAGGTTATGCAAGTGTTCGTCAGGCACTGGCTAAGGTTGAGATACTTTTAAATAAAGACAAATAGTTTCATAATAGGGTAAAAATTGCCTTTGGATCGGCAGGGGGTTGATCCATAATTATAAAAAATAGGCATTTCCCACTCATGGGATAAAACAACAATAAGGGATTCAGGCATGAAGGCATTCTTCTCTCGT
>JALTKP010000206.1 GCA_027078075.1 Gammaproteobacteria bacterium
CCATCCATTGGTATTACTGTAAAACTTACAATGATCAAATAACTATAAGTAGTTGGCCTAAAAGCAAGGTTGTAACTTTGCTTTTAGGCATAATAAAAATCCGTAATTTTATTTGTATTTAATAATATCAACCACTTAAAAAATAAGAGGGTTGTTATTAGTCCTAAAAGGGAGTGAGTAACATCACTTTATTGTCATGTGATGTTTAGTCTGGAAAGGATATCCAAATGAAACAAGACATCCTTTGTCCCTTGAGTGATTTCTTATATCTTACGCCAATCTGTAATGAATTCAGCCATTATTTTATTCATAGCTTGCCCATAGGCACTAACCAGATCATGTGGTTTGGCACTTTTTGCAGGTTGGCTAACTCGGTAGTCTTTAAGGTGAACAATTTTGTGATGTTTGTCATGAAGTTGTAGTTCAAGCTCAACTAATACCTCATTCTTTTTGCCCCGTCCAATTTGTTCAAAGTGGCGAACTTTTCCTGATAGGGTGAGTTCTGTGCGTTGGCCTGGATCGTAGTTGATAACGGTATTGGCGACCTTTGCTTGGCGTAATGCGCTGATTAGGTATTCTTGTAGCATACGCGGTGGTGTGTCACTCCAGTGATGATAGTGGTATTGCTTGAGCTGAAGTTCTTGTCCGGCTTTGCTGAATAGTAGGGCGCGTTCACCGTGTAAACCATCTGAGACAAGTCGTTTTATGGCGAGATCGTTAACTAAGGTTTTGGTTTGCAGTTTAAGTGTTGCTTTTGGTAGTTGGTAGTAATTATCTTCTGGTACAGGTGGTGGCACAGCACAAGATGTTAATAAGCCGAGGAATGTAATAGAAATAATCAATGCGATTAGGCGTGAAGTTATGTTTTTCATATTATTTTGCTCCTGCCGCAGCTTTGTCTTTCGGTGGTGTGCTACCTAGCAGTAGTCCAGGATTTTCACGGATCTGGCGGCTAAATTCATTCATGTTGCGGCTGGTGCCTTCCAGATTATAAGTAATCGTTTCGATGTGTTGTGACACAGTTTCAAGACTGGCACTCATAAGGCGGATAGAACGTTTTAGGTCGGCGCGGTTTTCTTCAATTAAACCACTAGATGAATGCACTACTTGATCAACTTCGGTTAATGTTTTGTCGAGTTTTTGTGATAGCGCACTAAGACTGGCAATAGCTTCATTGATGTTTTTAGCATTTTTTGGGCTTAGCATTTTTTCTAAGTTAGCGGCACTATTATCAAGCCGCTGCATAAGTTGTTTGGCGTCATCAATTAAACCGGCTTCTTTGTTTAAGGTGCCGACAAATTTTCGTACATCACCAATTAGCAATTTAATATCACCGGCGGCACCACCAACAGCAGCAAATAGATCAGCACCTTCTTGTCCATGTAAGGCTTCGCCTTCTTTAAGTGGTGTTTTACTAACACCTTCTTTGATGTTGATTGAAATGCCACCAAGTAAACCGGACGAAATAATTTGTGCAATGCTGTCTTTAGGTACTTTCCAGTCTTCACGTATGGCAAAAGTAACTTTGTAACGAGTTTGGCCTTCATGTTGCACAGGATCGACAGATTCAACTTGCCCGAGTTGGTAACCTTCAAAAGAAACAAGCGTGCCATATTTCAAACCGGCAACACTGTCATAAAAAACATGATAGTTTTTGGTTTCACCACCACGACCGGTAATCATGGTTAGGCTGATAATTAGGGCAATAATGATGGCAAGTACAAAACTGCCTACCACTAGATAATTTATATTCTCATGTTTCATAATCGATCACTCTTTTTGTCCGGTGAGTTCTTTTAAGTATTCATCGGCATTGATTTCAACATGCCTTGCTTCACGGTTTAGTAAACTTTGTATGCGTTGGTTATCTGAATTTCTAACTTCTTCGACTGTTCCGATCATGAGTATCTTGCCTTTATCTAGCACAGTAATGCGATCGGCAATACGGAAAGTACTGTCTAAGTCGTGGGTTACTACAACAATGGTTGTATTGAGTGCTTTACGAATACGCAAAATAAGATCATCTAGTTCTGCTGCAGCAACAGGATCAAGACCAGCAGAGGGTTCATCAAAGAATAATAGCTTTGGATCCATAACAATGGCTCGCGCCAGTGCTGCACGTTTGATCATGCCCCCCGATAATTGTGCAGGCATGAGATCATCAAAACCACCTAAGTTCACAACAGACAACTTCATACGCCCCATGATTTGAATGGTGTTTTCATCAAGGTTGGTGTGTTCGTGCAAGGGTAAGCAGACATTCTCTCCTACAGTCATGGAGTTAAACAGGGCGCCGCCTTGAAATGACACGCCCATATTCTTACGCAAGTCATCCATTTCTTGTGCGCTGATTTTTGTAATATCGTGACCAAGTAATTTAATACTACCACTGGTGGCTTGATGTAAACCGAGCATGTAACGTAGCAGGGTACTTTTACCTGAGCCACTACCACCCATGATGACCATAATCTCACCAGTGTTCACTTGCATATCAACATGGTTAAGAATACGCGTTGTGCCATAGTGAGTAACGAGATCGTCAACCTCGATGGCGGCGTTTGTTTGTGTGTCGGTTTGATTCGTCATGGTTAGTGAGTTAAGAAGAAAGTAAACACCATATCGGCAATAATGATATAGGTGATGGATAACACAACTGAACGTGTGGTGGCTTTGCCCACACCTTCAGCACCGGCGGTTACTGAGAAACCATTTACAAAACTAACTAGTGTAATGATTACGGCAAAAACTAAACTTTTATATAACCCTTGTGTAATGTCATCGATTTTTAATACTTCAATGGTTCTATCAGCATAGGCTTGTAAGCTCATACCGAGTTCCAGTGAACTATAGACACCACCGCCGAAGAGCGCGATTAAATCGGCAAAGAAAGTAAGTGCTGGCAACATAACTAACATGGCTAACATCGCTGGTGTCATTAGGTAGCGAACGGGGCTAATGCCAATAACACGCAGTGCATCAATTTCTTGGGCGATTTGCATGGTACCGATACGTGCCGCGAGTGCTGAACCAGAACGGCCCGCAACAAGAATGCCTATAATCAGTGGTGCAAACTCACGCGTAACAGATAAGGCGATACCGAGTACCACTTGTGATTCTGCACCGAAGGTTTTGAGTGTGGCAATGCCTTGAATAGCGAGCATCATACCAATGGCAAATGCGAGTATCGCAACAATGGGTAAGGCTTGAATACCAATATGCATCATTTGCGCAAAGATAGAAGGGAGTTTGATTGCTTGACGACGACGGAAACCGAAGAAAAGCCAATAGAAAGATTCAACCAGTAAGGCGAGCGAGTAGCCTAGTTCTTCGACCCCGCGAAGGGTGGTTTTGCCCAGCTTTTCGGTAAAGGTTTTTAACACTATTTTATCAATTAAGAGGCCTGTATTCGTTCATCGAGTGAGGCGTGAATAGTAAAGACTTTATCGAGGTGCGCGAGTTGCAATACGCTTAGTACCGCATCACTAATATTAACTAGCCCGAATTCCAGATTGCTGTTTTTAGCAAGCTGGTAACCTTCGACCAGACTGGCAACACCAGAACTGTCAATGTAGCTCACCGCAGAAAGATCAATCACGGTATTGCGTTCGGATTTGATGCAGTTGAGGATGACTTCACGCGCATGTGGCGTGCCGTAGAGATCTATTTCGCCTTCAAAGCGAACAACTAGATACCCATGTTCATCATCAATTTCAAATTTCACAGGACTGTCGCTGTCTTTATTCATTGATTGTTATTCTCATTTCGAGACGGTTACCACGCCCGTCTTCAGGTACAGTATAGACTAGATTATCCATAAGCTGCTTCATAAAGTGTACTCCGAGACCGCCCGGACGTACATCATCCAATGCACGAGAACGAATTTCATTGATATCAATCGTATTTGCATAATCACGAAGGGTAATAACCAACTGCGTTGGTCTGATATGAGTGTCTACATGAATATTTAGTTCAATATCGCCTTCATCACCTTTATAGGCATGTTTAATAACGTTACTGGCAGCTTCACTGATGGCCAGAATGATACTATCTGCTTGTTCTTTATCACTTCCTGCTGCCATGACAATGTTA
>JALTKP010000207.1 GCA_027078075.1 Gammaproteobacteria bacterium
GTCAAAATAACGTGTGTGTCAGTAACATTATCGAAATGTCTTTTGAGACGTTCAAATTTAGTGCTGACGTAGTTACGCATTGAGTCAGTGATGTCGATGTGGTGCCCAGTGATATCTATATTCATAAAACTCTCCTGATTTAGGCCGGCCTACATTAGGCGCTTACGCTCGTTAGAAGGTGGGATCGACATTGCTTCGCGGTACTTTGCAACCGTACGACGGGCAACATTGATTCCTTGTTGTGCCAGTATTGAGGTGATCTTATTGTCACTTAGTGGCTTTTTCACTTCCTCAGCAGCAACCAGCTTTTTAATCAGTGCGCGGATTGCTGTTGAAGAACATTCTCCTCCGCTAGCCGTACTTACATGGCTAGAGAAAAAATATTTTAATTCGAATATCCCACGAGGGGTGTGTAAATATTTACGTGTCGTGACACGTGAAATGGTTGATTCATGCATTTCGACGGTTTCAGCAACATCGTGTAAAACCAAGGCTTTCATTGCTTCTTCACCATGCTCAAGAAAACCGCGTTGTCGCTCAACAATACAGGTGGCAACTTTAAGTAAGGTTTCATTACGACTTTGTAGGCTTTTTATTAACCAGCGTGCTTCCTGTAAATTATCCTTAAGATAATTGTTATCTTTGCTGTTATCAGCACGGCGAATTAAATTGGCATAGGTGCTATTGATATTCAGCTTGGGAGCAACATCAGGATTGAGTTCAACTTTCCAAATACCTTTTACCTTGCGTACATATACATCAGGTACAATATATTCTGCCTTTTGGCTGGAAATTTGGCTACCCGGTCTGGGGTTGAGTGACCGAATTAGGTTAACAACTTCTTGAAGCTCTGGTTCAGACAATTTCATCTTGCGCATGAGCAGGTTGTAATCATGCCCTGCCAATAAATCTAGGTGTTCAGTGACAAGCGTAAGGGCGGTTTGTTGCCATTTACTATCGGTTTCTAGTTGTTCTAATTGAATACGTAAACAGTCGCCAAGATCGCGTGCAGCCACACCTGTAGGATCAAAGTTTTGAATTTGTCGTAGTACCGCTTCGATTTCATCGTGTTCTAGTTCAGGAAGATCTGCGACTAAGCTTTCGTGTATATCACTGATGGGTGTAGAAAAGTAACCATCTTCATTAATGGCATCAATGATGGCGATCGCAATTTGCATATCAGTATCACTGAAAGGAGTCAGACTCATTTGCCAAGTTAAATGTTCGTGGAGGTTTTCAGAGTCACTGCTGCTGATATCCATTTCACGGTCATTGAATGAACCACCGCTTGCGCCATTACTATTGAGCGATTGATAAGAAGGGGGTTCGTAAATATCTTCCCAAGCAGTATCGACGGGTAATTCATCAGGAATCTCTGACTGAGCCATCGCCTTATCTGTATCGGCGGCGGTAATATCTTCAGCCGCACTGGCTTTTTCTTTGATGGGGGTGTTATCGGGTGAGGCGTTAACATCCGGTTCATCCGTCTCGGTAACTTCAAGCATTGGATTGCTTTCGAGGGCATCTTGAATTTCACTGCTGAGTTCTAATGAAGATAGCTGTAACAAGCGTATAGCCTGTTGCAGCTGCGGTGTCATGGTTAAACTCTGGCCCAGCTTTAGCTGGATAGACTGTTTCATGAATAACTAAATCTTTCTCTAGAAACTAACAGTAAGTGTTACTTATATTCTAGCGCAAAAACTGTGCCAGTACAGGTCTAATGTGTGTCAAAGCGTAAAATGATGCCCAAGATAGACATCTTTTACCTGCTGATTATTGAGTAGCTCAGCGGGTTTGCCTTCAGCAATAATGTGACCTTCGTTCATAATGTAAGCACGCTCACAAACCTTGAGAGTTTCACTGACATTATGGTCGGTAATTAGCACACCAATGCCAATTTCACGCAAGTGTTTGATAATGGAATTAATATCAACAACGGAGAGGGGGTCAACGCCGGCAAAGGGCTCATCAAGGAGGATAAAGTGAGGTCGCGTAGCAAGTGCACGGGCTATTTCTACACGACGACGCTCACCACCAGATAGACTCATACCAATGTTCTCTCTGATATGAGTAATGTGTAATTCTTGAAGTAGTTCCTCGGTTTCTATTTCAATTTGTTCTTTAGAAATACCCGGTAAAGTTTGTAGAATTGCGCGAATATTATCTTCAACACTTAACTTACGGAATATTGATGCTTCCTGTGGCAAGTAGCCAATACCTTGTGTAGCACGCTTATGCATCGGCATGCGGCTGATGGTTTTATCACCAAGAATAACGTTGCCGCTATCAGATTGGATAAGACCAACAATCATATAAAAGCAGGTTGTCTTACCTGCACCATTTGGTCCTAGCAGTCCGACAACTTCACCACTGTTTATGTGCAGCGAGGCATCATTAACAACAGTACGAGAGCGATATTGTTTGGTTAAATTTTCAGCGCGCAGAGTGGTCATTTTTTAGGCGTTTTCTTCTTTGGCTGAATAGTTATATGTACACGACCTTTGCTGGTACGTGTATTAGTGGTGCCGGTTGTTTGTTTTGCTGTGATTTTATTCCGTTTTGAATCATAAATAATATGATCGCCAGTAAAAGTATCACCACCTTGAACAATTTTACCATTGCGACGCATGATCAAAATTTCTTTTACTGAGTCGTAAAAAAGTTCTTCTGCTTCAGCAATAACAGGTACGCTTTTATTATCAGGGGTTTGCTGGAAATGCGCAGGCTTACCAACAGAATGTACTTTATCAAGATTCTTTTCTTTGTCGCGATAAACAACCACTTTGTCGCCACTGATGCGAATACTGCCACGTGTGATAACTACATTTCCACGAAAAATATTGGTGCCTTTTTCATCATCAATATCAACACGGTCAGCCTCAATATTCATAGGCTGATCGCTATCGGTGTTTAAAGCGGTTGCCTGAATAGGTAGCGTTAGTGTCAATAGCAGAAGTAGCAGTGATTTATTTTTCATAGTTAACATGCACATCATCCAATAGTTGCAGTTTACCTTTACGCACATAGGCACGCATGCCAATGGCGGTGGTTCGCCGTTTATTACTGATCATGGTAACAGGACGATCGGTTTCAGCGAAGTCTAATTCAGGGTGGATACGGAGTTTATCGGTAAATAATTTGACCGGGCGATTGTTGGGACCGCTAACGCGGTCAATACGCACATTGCCACTAAGTAAAATAAGTTCATTATTAGCAGAAACCCAGCCTCTATCAGCGTTGATTTTCCAAGGCTTGCCCTCTTCAGTGTTCATGGTCATGAAGGGGGTGTCTAATTCTGTACTGTCATCGTCAGGATAGTGGAGCATTTTAGATGCTGTGAGAGTAGAGCGCGGTTCACCTTTCTCATTCATGCTGGTGATAGTGAAATCTTCCATGAAATAATCAGGGCTGTGTTTTTTCTTGCTAGCAGATGTTTCAGTGGCATCTATTTCTTTATCGCTGTTTTGTTGCACCCAGATAGTAAAACCGGAAAGGCCAACGAGTAAGAGAATAATCCCAAGTAAGCGCAGGTTCATTGCAAATAGCTATCCAACTTTTCTTGTAGCACGCCACGTGCTTCCATGAGCATTTCACAGACATCCCGTCCTGCACCACGTCCGCCACGGCTAGGGGTTTGCCAATGAGAATGTTTCAATACCATTGAGTGTGCATCTTGTACGGCAATAGCGAGTCCTACTTTTGCCATCACTGGTAAATCAACAACGTCGTCACCAACATAAGCAACTTCACTGGCTTCTATACCAAGTTTTTCAGTTAATTCAGCAAAGGCTAGGCGTTTATCAAGCTGCCCCTGATAAACATGCTCAATGCCGAGACTTTGCATACGGTATTCAACAACTTTTGATGTGCGTCCAGTGATAATAGCGATGGTAACACCAGACTGTTGTAGCATTTTCATGCCGTGACCATCACGAGAATTGAAGGCTTTATATTCAAGACCATCATCACCAAGGAATAAACTGCCATCAGTCAGCACACCATCTACATCAAAAATAACTAATTTGATTTGAGCTGCACGTTCTAAAATATCTTTCATGTCAGTTTCCTTTTTATACAACGCCAGCGCGAAGTAGGTCATGCATGTTGAGAACACCAATTAATGTGTTGTCCTCATCAATAACTAATAAGCCGTTAATTTTTTTCTTCTGCATAGTTAAGAGTGCTTCTTCGGCAAGTTGTTCACTTTGAATGCAGGTGAATTTTGTACTCATACAATCGGCAATAGATATTTTGTGTATATCTGCACCACTATCAAGTGTACGGCGTAAATCACCATCAGTGTAAACACCACATAACTTTTGCTGTGCATCAACAATGGCTGTCATACCAAGACCTTTGCGAGTCATTTCTAATAGTGCGTCGCTAAGGCTAACGTTATCTTTGACGACAGGCATTTTGTCACCAGTGTGCATGACATCGCTAATGTGTAGTAATAAACGCCGACCTAATCGTCCTGCAGGGTGTGAGCGGGCAAAATCACGTTCATCAAAACCACGTGCTTCAAGTAAGGCAATCGCTAAGGCATCACCCATGACGAGTGTGACGGTGGTACTGGATGTTGGAGCAAGGTTTAGTGGGCAGGCTTCTTCATCAACACTGATATCAAGGTAGCAGGTTGCTGCTTCACCGAGTGAAGAGCGCTGTTTACCACATAAGGCAATTAATGGAACGCCAAGTCTTTTAATTAAAGGCAACAGGGTGATAATTTCATCTGTTTCGCCTGAATTTGAAACAGCGATTATCACATCATCGGCGGTAATCATACCGAAATCACCATGTGCAGCTTCACCAGGGTGAACGAAAAAAGCAGGGCTACCTGTGCTGGCTAAAGTTGATGCTATTTTGCCACCAATGTGGCCGGATTTACCCATGCCAATGACAATAATGCGTCCTTTACAGTCAAGCATGGCATGGCAGGCTTTGTTGAAATCATCACCAAGGCGTTCGCCAAGTGATTGTACGGCACGTGCTTCGGCTTCAATTACCGCTAAGCCCATTTTACGTAGGGTTTCGTCATTCATGAGATGTTTGGCAGCTGTATCTGTTGGTTGTTATTTTAATAAGTTGAGTATAGCACTTTAGAGACTACCTACATAAATCCAGCCCATATAACCGCACCAGCCAGCGAGCAGTGCCCCACCTTCAAGTCGATTGATTCGACCGGAATTCCCTTTTAGTCCAACAGACATGACAAACAAGAGAATGGTTAAAATTACCATCACGCCAAAATCACGACTTAATGCTTCAGCTGGTATTTGGAATGGGTGAATTAAGCCCGGTAAGCCAAGCACACCCAGCAGGTTGAACATATTAGAGCCAACTACGTTGCCCACTGCCATGTCATGCTCACCTTTGAGTACACAGGTAATGGAAGCAGCAAGCTCAGGTAGACTGGTACCAATGGCAATAACGGTAAGGCCAATGACCAGATCGCTAATACCCATTGCAATGGCAATATTGCTTGCTCCCCAGACCACGCCACGAGAACCTACAAGCAAAATCACAATACCTACAATTAGCCAGAATGTAGCTTTGCCACTGGACATAGTATCTGTTTCAGAGAGCTCTTCTTCGTATTCGGTTTTAAGTGGGTCGGTTTTACGGCTGCGTAAACCGATCATGACAACCCAGCCAATCATGGCAAACATACCAATAATTAAGATCATGCCATCAGTGAAGCTTAAATAGTTATCAGAGATGAGCCATAAAGCCAGTACCATGAATAGGAATAATAGCGGGAATTCTCGGCGCAAAATATCTGAATGGACGCTAACAGGAACGATTAAGGCTGTTACGCCAAGTACTAAACCAATGTTGGTGATGTTGGAGCCGATGGCATTACCGACGGATATGCCAGGGTTGCCATACCAAGCGGCAAGCCCTGAAACCAGCATTTCAGGTGCAGAAGTACCAAAACCAACAATCGTTAAACCAATAATAAGAGGGGGGACACCTAGATTACTTGCTGTCGCTGAGGCACCTGCTACAAAGCGGTCTGCACCCCAAATGAGTAAGCCAAAGCCAGCGAGTACGGCGATAATATTGAGTAACATAGGTTTTGAGTTCTTCTAAGTGATTTGTTTTGCGGTGTTATTGTCGGTGATCTTGTTGCTTTCGCCAAGCATAACTTTAATGACGATACTAAAGCTATATAAAAAAAGCCCCGTTATATAACGGGGCTTTTTTATGATTATTCGTCAAATTTCAGTTTAGGCGGGTTGCCATCATAAACGAGACTTTGGCGACGCTGTAAGTAGGCATCACGTACAAACAGATATGGATCCAGTGCGGCTTCTTCAAGGATTTTACTGGCGGTAAGTAAACCAGCACGAGTATCAATTAAATCAACTGCAACCAATGCAATTCTGTCACCGTTTGGCTCAACATCGTAAAGTGGGTTGACGTAGGCATCACCAATTAAGCCAACCGTGTCTCGTACGTTGCTTGGACCAAAGAAAGGCCAGACGATATAGGCACCTGTATCGACCCCCCAATACCCAAGTGTTTGCCCAAAATCTTCATCATGTTTAGGTAAATCCATGCTGCTGGCTACATCAAAAATACCGAGTAAACCAAAACTGGTATTGAATAAAATTCGTGCACTATCAGAAAGTGTTTGCTCAAATTTCAGCTGTAATATGTCATTGAATAACACAACAATATCATCAATATTGCTGAAGAAATTACTAACACCCTTATTAACAGGAGCCGGTAAGACCGCGTTATAGCCTTGTGCAACAGGCTTTAAAACAGCGCGATCAAGCGTGTCATTGAAACCGTACATAGCGCGGTTAAATGACTCTAATGGATCGTCGGGATCGGCTTCACCTTCAATCGTGGCACAACCACCAAGTAAAGAAAGGCTGAGTAGTAAACTAATCAATAGGGTGTATTTTTTACTTAGTATGTTCATTATTTATTATTACCGCTTGAGCCTTAAACCAGTTAAGGATTAGTCCATTTAAAAAGATTCCTGTTGTAATTACACAACAAACAGTCAAACTCAAAATCCATTTATCCCCCAATGTGGATGGAATCATGTCATTTTCAGTTCGCCAAATCAAGCTCTTAGCTTATAAAAGAGCGTTTCGATGAATCTTTTCTTTAGTGTAGTATATAACCGACAAGATGCATGGTGTTCGTCTTACATTATATCGACGATAGCTATGATAGCTTTAGCTTCTAGATGGTTTTGGTGCGTATTTTGCCGCAGCGGTTACACTTAAATTCAGTAATAAGCTGGCCTTGTTTAACATCAAATTTGCGTTCGTTAACAATGATCCATTTATGTAAGCCATTTCGGCACAGAGTATTGCCTTTGTGCTTCTCTTTTAACGTGGGTTTACGAAAAGGAATGATGTTACTCATAGCTATAACTATAAATGGGCTTATTTGCTTGATGAGACTGAATAATGGATAGTCCTGCTCGAACTGTCAAAAGATTTAGGTATCGGTGTGGAAAGTAAGCAATCTGAACAATATTTAGCAGATGTCGTGGTTGGTGCGCGTGGTTGGTTACATGAGCATTGGGCGGAAAGTTTTTATCCGGAAGACATTCCAGACGATTGGCGCTTAGGTTTTTATGCAAATGAATTCAATACCTTATTGGTGCCATGGCAACAATGGAGTGAATCAGTAGAGGAATTAGAAGAAGGTTTAGAAGATACATCCGATGACTTTCATTTGTATTTGGAATTGCCCGATGAACATCAAGCACTTCCAGCTCATTTGAATGATATTAAGGACAATGTAGCGGGCTTGATTTGTACTGAATCAGCGGCAAATGCTTGGCAAGCTGAGGCGGCGAGTTTAAATATTAAATTATTAGTTGCACACGATAAAAAGAACGAGGCATTTCAGAAGGTTAATCAATATTCTGGTGAGTCCAAAGTAGAATTGGTGTTAATGAACAGTGCCGAAATTGATGATCTTGCTATGATGCGTGAGCAAATAGAAACGGCCTTAAAAGAGACTGAAATTCGTTTGGATTTTATTTTTACTGATGAAAAGCCAGACATGGAAGCAATGCAAAATACACGAATGATTGCTGAATTAATGGGCGCGTGATTGAGTACTATGCAAGTGAAGGCTTAAGCCTTTATACTTCGGCGCAGAAATTACGGACTTAAATAACAAAAAAATACGGATAGTTTGATTGGTCACTATGAGTAGTAATCCAGATTCAAATGAAGTGTTGGTGCGGATAAGAGATCTGCATTTTTCACGTGGTAATCGCAAAATATTTAATGGCGTGAATCTCGATATTCGTCGAGGTAAAGTCACCGCGATCATGGGGCCAAGTGGGACCGGTAAAACCACATTGCTCAAATTAATTGGTGGGCAGTTAAAACCAGATCAAGGCAGCATTCAGGTTGATGGTCTGGAAGTACCTAAACTGAAAGTTTCTCAACTTTATGAATTACGTAAGCGAATTGGCATGCTTTTCCAAAGCGGTGCTTTGCTCACTGATATTAATGTGTTTGATAACGTCGCTTTTCCTATTCGTGAACATACCAAAATGCCACCCGCGATGATCCGCGATATGGTGTTAATGAAACTGGAATCAGTGGGCTTACGTAACGCGCGTGATTTGATGCCGAGTGAATTATCCGGTGGTATGGCAAGACGCGTAGCTTTGGCTCGTGCGATTGCACTGGATCCGATGATGATTCTTTATGATGAGCCCTTTACGGGACAAGATCCTATTTCCATGGGCGTGATTGTGCAGTTAATTCGCTTATTAAATGATGCACTCGGTTTAACCAGTATTGTGGTGTCTCATGATGTGCAAGAAACCGCGACCATTGCTGATAGCATTTATGTTTTATCCGAAGGTAAAGTGGTTGGTCACGGAACACCTCAGGAATTGGCTGAAACAGATTCCGATTGGGTAAAACAGTTTATGCAAGGTCTACCAGATGGACCTGTGCCATTCCATTATCCGGGTGTTCAGTATGCGGATGATTTACTTGCCGGCAGCGAACAGAGCAGGGTAGATTAATGGTAGAAACAATCAGAAAATTAGGTAGATGGGGACTCGGTGGTTTTGAGCGTTTAGGGCGTGCTCATATCTTCCTGTTTCATACTTTAATGGGTGTGCCGTCTGTCTTTATAAGATTTGGATTATTAGTACAACAAATGATGTCTGTCGGCGTACTGTCGTTATTGATTATTGTTGTTTCAGGTTTATTTGTAGGCATGGTGCTAGGTTTACAGGGCTATAACACGCTGGTTGATTTTGGTGCAGAACAGTCGTTGGGTGTAGTCGTCGCTTTATCATTAGTGCGAGAGTTAGGACCCGTGGTAGCAGGGCTATTATTCGCAGGTCGCGCCGGCTCAGCATTAACCGCAGAAATTGGTTTAATGAAAAGTACCGAGCAACTTTCGGGTATGGAAATGATGGCGGTGGATCCTTTTAAACGGGTTATTGCGCCACGTTTCCTAGCTGGTTTTATTTCACTGCCATTATTAGCCACTATTTTTAGTGCCATTGGAGTAATCGGTGGTTACTTTGTTGGTGTTGGTTTACTCGGAGTTGATGATGGTGCGTTCTGGTCACAGATGCAGGCTAAGGTGGATTTCAGTGAAGACATCATGAACGGTGTGATTAAGAGTATTGTATTTGGTTTTGTTGTAACGTGGATTGCAGTATTTGAAGGCTATGATTGTGTGCCAACGTCGGAAGGCGTGAGTCGTGCAACAACCCGTACGGTTGTGCATAGCGCTTTAGCAATACTCAGTTTAGATTTTGTTTTAACAGCATTGATGTTTGGAAATATTTAGGGACGAGGTGTGTGATGCACAATTCTAAGACGGTTGAAATTATTGTTGGTTTATTTGTTGCGCTTGGTTTGGCTGCATTGTTTATGCTGGCAATGAAAGTGAGTAACTTGAGCACGTTTTCAAATGACGGTGGTTATGTCATAACGGCGCGCTTTGAAAATATCGGCGGGCTGAAAGTACGTTCACCGGTTACGGTGGCGGGTGTGCGCGTAGGCAGAATTTCCAATATCGGTTTTGATAACACCACCTATGAAGCCGTGGTGAGCATGAATATTTCGGGTGACTACAACACCTTGCCGACTGATACATCAGCAAGTATTTTTACGGCAGGTTTATTGGGTGAACAATACGTTGCCTTAGAGCCAGGTGGTGATGAAAAATACCTGCAACAAGGCGGTGAAGTGCGCCTTACTCAGTCTGCTATCGTACTTGAGCAGGTGATTGGCCAGTTCCTCTACAGTCAGGCAGAAGGCGGGGATGCTAAATAATGCACCGCGAAGATGAGCCTCGCATTGTCCTGAAACGCCGTGAAGATGGCTGTTTTATTCTTTCAGGGACATTGACCTTTAAAACGGTGCCTGTGATTTGGCGTCAGGGGCTAGATTTGTTCGGTGAAGCACCATCTTTAATGCTTGATTTATCAGCAATTAAACGCAGTGATAGTGCCGGTGTGGCACTCTTAGTAGAGTGGATGCGCTTTGCCCGCAGCCATAATAAACCCATTAGTTACATCAACATGCCTCAACAAATGTTGGCGATTGTTCGTGCCAGCAGCCTAGACGCGATATTGCCACTTACTCGAGGCTGATTTTCCCGCCTGTTTTTTAGCCTTCCCCCGTTTTTTTCTATAGAATAGAGCGCCTTTGAACGATCAGACAGGCAAAATGAGTATGGAACCGAACGCAATTAAAGAATTAATCGAAGCTGGGCTTGGGGGTTGTGAAGCGCAGGTCACTGGTGATGGCAGCCATTTTGACGCTATTGTAGTAGGTGAGATCTTTGATGGCATGTCTTTACTCAACAAACAACGTACCGTTTACGGGACACTAGGCGATAGAATTACCTCAGGCGAGATTCATGCTTTGAGTATTAAAGCCTATACACCGGCAGAATGGGAAAGGGCAAGTAAGCTGCAAGTTTCCTGAAGATTGAAGGGTGCAGCATAATTAGGCCACCGCTTACGGTGGCTTTGTTTTTTATCTAGTGCAGAGCAAAAAGAATTATGGATAAGTTAATTATTACAGGTGGCGGGCAACTCAGCGGTGAAATTCGTATTGCCGGTGCAAAAAATGCAGCCTTACCGATTCTTGCTGCCGCTATGTTGTCGGATGAACCAGTGACGGTACGTAATGTTCCGCATTTACACGACATCACCACAACACTCGAACTGCTTGGTCACATGGGTATTGAGTTTGTTGTTGATGAAAAACTCAATATCGAAATAAATGCCTCGGTGATTAAAAACTTTTACGCGCCGTATGAGCTAGTGAAAACTATGCGTTCATCTATCTTGGTGCTTGGACCATTGCTTGCTAAGTTTGGTGAGGCAGAAGTGTCATTGCCAGGTGGTTGTGCGATTGGCTCACGTCCAGTGAACTTGCACATCAAAGGCCTTGAAGCCATGGGCGCCGATATCAAAGTTGAGAACGGTTACATCAAAGCCAAAGCGAAGCGTCTTAAAGGGGCTCGCTTGGTGATGGATATTGTTACTGTGACCGGTACGGAAAACTTGATGATGGCAGCAACGCTGGCCGACGGCGTTACGGTTATTGAAAACGCTGCACGCGAACCGGAAGTTGTCGACTTAGCTTTGTGCTTAATTAGCATGGGTGCAAAAATCGAAGGTGCAGGCTCTGACACAATTACTATTGAAGGTGTCGAGAAATTACACGGTACAGTTTACGATGTCTTACCTGACCGGATTGAAACTGGGACTTATTTAGTGGCTGCAGCAATCAGCTGCGGCAAGATCAAAGTTAAAGATACACGTCCTGATATTCTCGATGCCGTGCTCGCTAAATTACGTGAAGCAGGCGCAGAGATCGAAGTCGGTGAAGATTGGATTAGTTTAGATATGCATGGCAAGCGTCCTAAGGCGGTTGATATCCATACCGCGCCGTATCCCGCTTTCCCAACGGACATGCAAGCACAGTTCACGGCGATGAATGCTATTGCTGAAGGCACTGGCACTATTACAGAAACTGTTTTTGAAAACCGCTTTATGCATATTTCAGAGCTGCAACGTATGGGCGCAAACATTAAACTGGAAGGCAATACGGCAATTTGTACGGGTATTGAAAAGCTAACCGGTGCTCCCGTGATGGCGACTGACTTACGTGCATCGGCAAGTTTAGTACTCGCAGGTTTAATTGCAGAAGGCGACACTGTGGTAGATCGGATTTATCATATCGACCGTGGTTATGATTGTATTGAAGAAAAATTAGCATCATTAGGCGGCGTGATTCGACGCGTACCGGACTAGTTGGCAGGAACCCAGTATGAGTAACAACACAATAAGCATTGCTGTATCAAAAGGTCGTATCTACAAGGAAGCGCTGCCATTATTAGCGCACGCCGGTATTACTCCAATTGATGATCCAGATAAATGTCGTAAATTAATTTTAGATACCAATGATCCCGGTGTGAAGTTGGTGATCATTCGTGCCACTGACGTGCCTGTGTTTGTTAATTACGGTGCAGCTGACTTAGGTATTACCGGTAAAGACACGCTAATGGAATACGATGGCAGTGAACTTTACGAACCACTGGATTTGAAAATCAGCCCTTGTAAGTTAATGGTTGCGGGCCCTAAAGGTGAAGACTTTTTAAATACCAAAGGTCGCCTACGTGTTGCCACTAAATACGTCAACACGACTAAACGCTACTTTACGGATCGCGGCATTCAAGTTGAGATTATTAAACTTTATGGTTCGATGGAACTCGCACCGATGGTGAGTTTGTCTGATTGTATTGTTGATTTGGTTGATACTGGCAATACATTAATAGCCAATGGTCTTGAAGCAACTGATCACGTTTGTGACATTAGCTCACGACTGATTGTGAACAAAGCCTCAATGAAAATGAAACACGATCGTATTAAGAAAATCATTAGCCAAATCAGTGATGCGGTGAAAGGTTAAAGGCATGGATATTAAACGTCTTAACTCATCTGACGCGGAGTTCCAGTTACAACTGGATGCTTTGCTGGCGTGGGAATCTGTTTCTGATGACGCCGTCTTTAATACCGTAAAAGGTATTCTTGCCGATGTACGCTGTCGTGGTGATGAAGCTATTTTGGAATACACGCAGAAATTCGATCGCCTTGATGTTAGCTCAATGGCTGATCTTACTATCGGAGCCGATCGCCTTAAGAAAGCCTACGAAAGTATTGAAGACGATCAGCGTGATGCATTAGAAACCGCGGCTAAGCGCGTCCGTGAATACCATGACAAACAAAAAATGCAGTCGTGGTCATACAATGACGAACACGGTACTTTATTAGGTCAACAAGTCACCGCTTTAGACCGTGTTGGCTTATATGTACCGGGTGGCAAGGCTGCTTATCCTTCATCGGTATTAATGAATGCCATTCCAGCTAAAGTAGCGGGTGTTGAAGAATTAGTCATGGTCGTTCCTACACCAGATGGCGTCGTTAACGAACTCGTGTTTGCTGCCGCGCACATTGCCGGTGTTGATAAAGTCTTTGCCATTGGTGGCGCACAAGCGGTTGCGGCATTGGCTTATGGCACAGACAGCGTGCCACCGGTTGATAAAATTGTTGGTCCTGGCAATATCTTTGTTGCTACAGCGAAACGCATGGTATTCGGCACGGTCGGTATCGACATGATTGCCGGTCCATCAGAAATTCTAGTGGTCTGCGACGGTAAAACTGATCCAGATTGGATTGCAATGGACATGTTCTCGCAAGCTGAACATGACGAAGATGCACAATCAATTTTGCTTTGTCCTGATGCCGATTATTTGGATAAAGTATCCGCGAGCATGGCGAAATTAGTCAAAGAAATGCCTCGTGATGAGATCATTAACACCTCAATCAAAGATCGTGGTGCCTTGATTCAAGTAAAAGACATGGATGAAGCAGTGAGCGTCGCAAATTTCATTGCGCCTGAACATCTTGAACTATCGGTTGACGATCCCATGACGATGGCAAAACAAATTCGCCATGCTGGTGCGATTTTTATGGGACGCTACACAGCAGAAGCATTGGGTGATTACTGTGCCGGCCCCAACCACGTATTACCAACATCGCGTACTGCACGTTTTAGTTCGCCATTAGGTGTGTATGATTTCCAGAAACGTTCTAGCTTGATTATGTGTTCAGCAGATGGCGCCTCAGAGTTAGGTAAAACTGCCTCGATTCTTGCACATGGCGAAGGCTTAACCGCGCATGGTCGTTCAGCGGAATATCGAATTAAAAAATAATCCTGTTTAAAAACACGATGACTGACAACCCCTACATCAAAAAATTGGTACGAAACGAAATTCGTGCACTATCGGCTTATCACGTGCCGAACCCCGGTAATGCTACCAAGCTTGATGCCATGGAAAATCCGTATCAGTTTCCACCGGAGTTAGTTGAACAGTGGCTAGATGTTTTAAAGGACGCTGATCTTAACCGTTACCCTGATCCTTCAGCGCAACAACTCAAGCAACAATGTCGTAAAGCCATGCAGATCCCAGACAATATGGAATTATTGCTTGGGAATGGTTCAGACGAGATCATTCAAATTATTATCATGGCACTGGCTAAATCAGGTGCTATAGTTATGGCACCAGAACCTACCTTTGTGATGTATCGCATGATCGCCACATTTTGTAATGTCGCCTATGCTGGTGTACCACTTGCCAGTGACTTTAGCCTCGACATGCCTGCTATGCGAGCGGCAAT
>JALTKP010000208.1 GCA_027078075.1 Gammaproteobacteria bacterium
CTGGGAGACCCGTTCTTCGCCCCTAGAATGCCGCTTAAGTCACACCATTGATTACTATGGTAAAGCTGAATTTATACGTAAGGCAGGTCGTAATATCTATTTAAGCCTGAAGATCGACCAAGGTGGCCCCAGTGGTGGAAAAGCTCGTTTGGTGGCACTTCCTTCGGCTTGGCAACATAAGTTAGCGGGACGACCTTTGGGTAAAGTACCTTATAAAGGCGGCAGTGACCCATTCAGATTTAGCCAATTACAGGTACGACGAATTCTCGCCTCGCTGGAGTTGGGCTTGCGGCCGGCATTGCATTATCGTAATCGCCAAGCGGGTGTCAGCGATGTTGAGGTCATCTTATCAGCGGTTAATTTTAGACAAGGCATGGAAACATTCCGGTCTTGTATGGCTGGTTTAATACCGCTGGATTATAACTTGGCTAGCAATACTAATATCTTGTTCGGTAATCGAGGTGCGGAGCTTGATAGTGCATCCAAACGTCGCCTTGATGCAATTGCATTATTCGTTAAAGCGGATAAGGACATTAAGCAGATCTCGCTTAAAGGCTATAGCGATAATATTGGTAGCCGTGGTTCAAATTATGCGCTATCACGAGATCGTGCGCTTGCCGTGCGCGAGTACTTATTAGCTCGTGGCGTGCCTGCCTCAATGATTGAGTTTGACTATTTTGGTGAACATATGCCGGCTTATCCAAATCGTACCAAGAAAGGGCGTTTATTAAACCGCCGCGTCCAAGTACAGCTTAAAAAAGCATTTTAAACCCCATTAGCAGTCATTCTGGCTGCAAATGCCCGAGTCGGGTATAATCTCGCGCTGTTTTCAAATTTCTGCCTTTCCGTGAAATACACGGGGCACGGGACATAATTATGAGTAAACGTAAAATCAACAAAGTGGTACTGGCTTATTCCGGTGGTCTGGATACATCCGTGATTCTGAAATGGCTAGAAGATGTCTATGACTGTGAAGTTGTTACTTTTACAGCTGACATCGGTCAAGGTGAAGAAGTCGAGCCTGCGCGAGCTAAAGCAGAAGCGATGGGGATCAAAGAAATTTATATTGAAGATCTTCGTGAAGAGTTTGCTCGCGATTATGTGTTCCCAATGTTTCGTGCCAATGCCATTTACGAAGGCGAGTACTTACTCGGTACATCGATTGCACGCCCACTGATTGCTAAACGCTTAATTGAAATTGCCAATGATACCGGTGGTGATGCGATTTCTCATGGTGCAACCGGTAAGGGTAATGATCAGGTTCGTTTTGAACTGGGTGCCTACGCATTAAAACCAGGTGTGGAAATTATTGCACCGTGGCGTGAATGGGATTTGAACTCACGTGAAAAATTAATGGCCTATGCAGAAGAACATGGTATTGCTGTTGAAATGAAGCAAGGTAAAAAATCACCTTACTCAATGGATGCTAACTTGTTACATATTTCTTATGAAGGCGGCATTCTTGAAGATCCTTGGGCAGAGCCTGAAGAATCAATGTGGCGTTGGACTGTATCACCAGAACAAGCGCCTGATGAAGCAACTTATATCGAACTCGGTTATGAAAAGGGTGACATTGTCAGTATTGATGGCAAGGCAACTTCTGCGGCAACTGTTATGGAGTACTTGAATAAAGTCGGTGGCGAGAACGGTATTGGTCGTGATGATATTGTCGAGAATAGATTCGTAGGGATGAAGTCACGCGGTTGTTATGAAACACCCGCTGGTACGATTATGCTCAAAGCACATCGTGCTATTGAATCAATTACACTTGATCGTGAAGCTGCTCATCTTAAAGATAGCTTCATGCCAAAATATGCTGAGTTAGTTTATAACGGTTTCTGGTGGAGTCCAGAACGACTCATGTTGCAAAAAATGATTGATGAGTCGCAAAAGAATGTGAATGGTACGGTTAGATTAAAACTTTACAAAGGTAATGTGGTTGTTGTTGGGCGTAAGTCAGAGTCAGATAGTTTGTTTGATGAAAGCATTGCGACCTTTGAAGATGATGATGGCAGTTACAACCAGAAAGATGCCGAAGGTTTTATTAAGTTGAATGCTTTACGTTTACGTATTGCAGCTAGAAAACGCGATATGTGATTTAGCTTGATGGCGTGTATTGCTACACCATACTATTTTTCATCTCCACGCTCATTCTTCGCTAACGTCGACGAAAAACAGTATGGTGTAGCAATACAGAATGATTCTAGGTTTACAGGTCTTTTTAGATACTGATTCCCGAGTTCATCTCGAAGCGGAGTCGGGCTGTTTATCTCTGACGTTAGCGAAGCATTAGCGTGGAGGAGATAAACAGTCCGGCTCCGTTTCTTCAAATTTCAGCATGAATAATTAAAAATGCCATCAGATGAATAGATCACCTGATGGCATTTTAGTTTTTGCTTACTTTGTATGAAACTTAATCTTTATTGATACCTTCTTTAATCCAGTAATCAACACTTAAGTATTTGCCAGAACCAACGAAGAAAAGCATTAGCAGCATAATAAAGTAAGTGGTCGCAAACTCGATACCATTATTACTGATAATGAAATTACCGCTGCTTGTTAACCATTCATAATTACCATTTGCTTTAAGTATATCTCTTGCAGCCGCTAATTTTTCACCTGCAGCGACAGCACCATCACAATTAAATAAACAAGATTGTGCATCAGCGATAGCAAACCAGCCATTTTCCCAGTGTACAGTGAATATGGCGACAAGCATGGTGATCATTAATGGAATGCTGATCCAGCGTACAGCAAAACCAATGAGTAAGAAGGCCGCACCGAGTAACTCAGTTGATGTGGCAAGAAATGCCATAACTTCTGGAAAAGGCAAACCAAGACCCCAGTCAGGATTACCAAACCAGGCAGCAGTATCTTCAAAAGAATTATATTTATTAAGACCCGCCATTAGAAATACAGGAACAAGATAGAGTCTTAACGCGAGTGGACCAAGAAAATCAATTGCGCGAGTGCTATCAAGTAGCCGTTGTAAGCCAAGTAGAAATTTCATGATGTTCCTCTCCGTTTGTTGTTATTTTATATAGACACACCTAAGATGATATTTCTTTCTTTTAGTTCCCTTAATGTGTCTAATCCGCCATTAATAACGGCATTTTTATCAGAATGCTGTAGTTCATCAGCAATTTTTTCAAGAGCACTCTGTCCTGATAAATTTTTGTCTTCATTGAGTAGGTAGAGAAGTCGAGCAGTGACGGGGTTGATTTCCATAAAACGAACTTCATCTTTGATGTCACGGTAAACAACAAGGTGCGTGGCCTGGGTGCTAGGCTCGGTAGGGATATAGTCAGGGCTAATTTTGTGTACTTCAAACTGATAGCTAAGTGGCCATGCTAATGGTGATAAGACAGGGTGCCCTTTAAGCAGATCAGCATCAGTATCTATTTTAGAATAATCGATTTCAGTTTCATCAATTTCCAGGGCAAGTTCAACCCATTCATAATGTGTAAGTTCGAGCATGAAAGGAAAGTCGTTATCATGTGTTTCACGTTCATGTTGTAAATATTCAATGAACTCTTGCGACAATTCCAGAAAATAAGGCGTATGGTTTTTATGATTCTTAAAATAATCACGTACTAGCAGGTGCCAGTCATCATCACTATAGAGGCTTCTTAGAATAGGGAAGCCACCACTGATGAAGCCTTCGACATTATTGTAGAATAATTCAGAGTAAATTTTAATACGGCGTTCTTCAATGCCGTCGGGGATTGCTACATTTTCTGGATCACGAATATGCGAGGTAAAAGCATATTGCCAATCTTTGAAAGATTTTTTAGCCGAGTTGGGCAATGGCGCGTTCATCGTTTAATTGAGTCCATTTCTTCTGGCGCTCAACGATCATGTCGACTTCGCCGAGTAATTCATTCATAGGTGGAATGTTAAAATCACGTTCAAGTAAGGTAGGGATGACACCAAATTTTTCATAGGTCTTTTCGAGTAAGTCCCAAACAGGATCGATGACATCCGCTCCATGCGTATCGACAATGAGATCATCTGCTTCATTGTAATGCCCAGCGATATGGATGTACGCCATTCGTTCACCGGGCATCGCATTGAGGAATTCTTCAGCATCATAGCGATGGTTTACACTGTTGACATAGATATTATTCACATCAAGGTGGAACAAGCAATCAGCTTGTTCAAGTACGGCATTAACGAAATCTATTTCAGACATTTCTTGACCAGGAGCGGCGTAATAGGAAACATTTTCCATGGCAATACGCTCACCGATAATGTCTTGGACACGTTGTATGCGTTCGACAACATGTTTAACCGCATCTTCGGTAAAAGGGATAGGGAGTAAATCGTAAAGGTGACCTTCATCACCACAATAACTTAGATGTTCACTGTACAGCTTAATATCGTGCTGCTTCATGAATTTGCCAACGCGCTTGACGAAGTCTTCGTCTAAGGGGGCAGGGCTGCCAATGGAAAGAGAAAGACCATGACAGACAAAATCGTGTTGTTCGGTAAAAGCGCGGAATTGTTTACCCATTGCGCCACCAAGACCAATCCAGTTTTCAGGTGCTACTTCATAGAAGTTAACTTGGTCTGGAGAGTGCTCGGCCAGCGAACCCATCAGGGTTCGCCGATAGCCGAGACCGGCTCCATGAACGGGGAATTGTTGTTCCATGCTCATAGTTCCTAGATAAATACAGCGGTATTATTTCTTACCGCCACATTTGCCTTCACCACATTTTGCTTCTTTCTTCTTAGCGCCACATTTGCCTTCAGCACCTTTAGAATCATGCTTTTTGCCTGCGCCACATTTAGCTTCACCACATTTGGCTTCCTTAGCTTTCTTAGCTTTGTTGCCGCCACATTTGCCTTCGCCACATTTGCCTTCAGCAACTTGCTGGTAGCCATTGCTCAGGTCAGACATGCCGAATGGGTTAGCTGTATCAGCAGAAACTGGTGCAGCTGCAAGACTCATTGCGAATGCTGCTCCAAGGGCTGCAGCGATAGGTGTCATTTTCTTAGACATGGGGTATTGCCTCCTAGATATATATAAAATTATTTTTGTGGTTACGGTAGTAAAAATTTACCACCACTGGAACATCCCAGTTCTACCACGTGGTAAATGTGACAGTCATTATTTGTTAGAGTTCCAATCAAATAATTCCTGACTTCCACATTATGTTTGTAAAAGACCCGCTTAACAAGAGAATGCTTTCACATTTTTTAAAACAATGCCCTGATTTAGTAGTAGTTGCTAATATAGTCACTGCTACCGTAATATCAGGGCACCTATTCACCATGTTGGTGACATTTTAAAGCTTAACGCAGCTTATTTCTTACCGCCACATTTGCCTTCACCACATTTTGCTTCTTTAGCTTTGCTGCCGCCACATTTGCCTTCACCGGCTTTTTTAGCATCGTGTTTCATTTTATCTGAACCACATTTAGCTTCAGCTTTCTTGTTTGCACCACATTTGCTTTCACCACATTTGCCTTCAGCAGGGCTATCACCCATAGCAACAGAGTAACCGCTAACCAGATCAGCTTGTGCAAAAGGGTTAGCTGCGTCAGCAGAAACAGGGCTAATAGCCATAGAAAGTGCGAATGCTGTGCCAAGAGCAGCAGCGATAGGTGTTAATTTTTTAGACATGAGAGTCTCCCAAAGTTATTTTGTTTTAGAATGCCATCATTGGCATATGTGTAGTTTGCCGGTATTTTTATCGCATTGCTGAGAACAGCTTCACAAGGCATCCATTCCGGTCATAACTGAGACACATTCTAAGCTGAAAAGTTCTATTGATGGGAAGGCAATATTGAATGATTTGTAGGCAATTTCGGGATTTATCTTGATTGATTAAGCAATTTCTTTAAACAGGCAAGATAGGCTTGTTCATCGGGCATTTTTTGTTCTCGTTGAGCAAGCCAGAGCATTTCGCCTAAGCAATCCATTACCTGATGTTCAGCATGATGGGCATCACCAGATAACATGACTAATTGCTGAAAAAGTGCTGCAATACCAATTGGTCTGTCTGTACTGAGTTGTTCATGAATAGCGATATGCATGCCCATATGCAGAAAGGGGTTGGTTTCACCATTTTCAGGTAAGTATTCGGCTCCCAGTGCCTTATCAGAATTAGTCAGTAATGACTGGTACTCGGGATGTTGACTGACAATAGTGGCAATAATTTCTTCTAAAGGCTCAAGAGGCTTATTATCTTGCTGTTTTTGCCATGCCTGAATAAATACTTGGCGGGTTTGGTCGCGATCTTGTCCGAACATAGCTTGATACTGCTTACTTTGAATAATTGTATACAGCAGTTTAACCTCTCACACTTAATCCTTCACCTTCTTTTTAAATTCACACAGGTCTTTAATAAGGCAATTAGGGCATTCTGGTGAACGCGCCTTACAGACGTAACGGCCATGTAAAATTAACCAGTGATGGGCATCTAACTTAAATTCATCGGGAATAAATTTAAGTAATTTCTTTTCGACTTCCACAACATCTTTGCCGGGAGCGATCCCTGTTCGATTACTAACACGAAAAATGTGGGTATCAACCGCAATAGTGGGTTCACCAAAAGCGGTGTTCATGACGACGTTGGCGGTTTTTCTTCCGACACCGGGGAGAGCCTCAAGCGATGCTCGGTCTTTGGGAACTTCACTATTATGTAAATCGACCAGCATTTGGCAGGTCTTAATAATATTGGCAGCCTTAGTGTTATACAGACCGATTGTTTTGACGTATTTTTTAAGGCCATTTAGTCCTAAATCAAGAATAGCTTGTGGTGTATTGGCGATAGGGTAGAGCTTATCAGTTGCTTTGTTGACACCTACGTCTGTTGCTTGGGCTGACAGAATCACAGCAATAAGCAACTCAAAAGGACTGGTGTAATTTAACTCAGTGGTTGGGTGTGGGTTTTTTTCGCGCCAGCGGGTAAAAATTTCAATACGTTTGGTTTTATTCATAGATTAAATATATAAGACAAAGTTGAATTAGTGTGTAGCAGTTTGAGCGATGCTGTCAGCAGTAATCACTGCTGATGGTTTTGCGACTTTATCATCAATTATATTCTTTACAACAATCATCAAACCAAGCCCGATAAAAGCACCCGGCGGCAAGATAGCCAGTAAGAAACCACGGTAGTCTTCTATAAGGATAATTTTCCAGCTTTCAGCAAAGGCACCAAACATAAGGTGAGCATTAGCAAATAAGGTTCCCTGTCCGATTGCTTCACGCATACCTCCAAGCAATACCAGTACGATGGTGAAACCAATCCCCATCATTAAGCCGTCGAGGGCCGCACGATCAACAGCAGTGCGTGATGCAAAGGCTTCTGCTCGGCCGAGGATGGCGCAATTAGTAACGATAAGAGGGATAAAAATCCCCAGTACTTTATGTAAATCATATAGCCAAGCATTCATGGCAAGGTCGATTGCGGTAACAAAGGAGGCGATTATTAACATAAAAGCTGGAATGCGTATTTCTGGACGAACTAAATTTCTGATGGCAGAAACTGAAACATTTGAAGCAAGTAAAACAGCGGTTGTAGCTAAGCCTAAACCAAGACCGTTTACCACCGTAGATGAAACTGCTAATAAAGGGCATAAGCCAAGCAATTGTACAAAGCCAATGTTGTTATACCAAAGGCCATCACCGGTAATGTCTGCGTAACGGTTAAACATATTAGCTTTCCTGTTTGTTACTTTTGTATAGGCTGTCACGATGCTGTTGATAATATAGCAATGTTTTATGCACAGCTTTTACAATGGCACGAGGCGTAATGGTTGCACCGGTAAATTGGTCAAATTCACCACCATCTTTTTCAACTTGCCATGCTTTTGTATGTGTTGTTGAAAGACTCTTATTATTAAAACCGGTAATCCAGTCAGAGCGTTCAATTTCAATGGCATCACCTAACCCTGGAGTTTCTTTGTGCTTGCTTACGCGTACGCCAAGTAAGCTGCCATCATAACGAATCGCGATAAGTAAAAAAATATTACCACTGTAACCATCGGGAGCAACTGACTCAATTGCAACAGCAATAGGTTGGTTATTTTGTCTGGCTCGGAATACACGTAAAGGGGTATTGATACCAAGGTGTGAAGCATCGTTTACGGTAATGACATCGGCGAATAAATCATTGTCATGCAATGTTGGCGGAATAAGTTGATGCAAGTTTCGCAACAAGGCTCTTTTTTCACTGGCGGCAATAGGTTCTTTTGTTGCATCAAAAGTAAGCGCAACTAGCCAAGTGCTGATTAATGCAAACATACCCAGTACGAGGGCGGTACGAATCATGTGAGTAAATAGCATGATTTAGTTACCTTGCCCAAAAACACGAGGGCGAGTGTAGTGATCAATAGTGGGTGCCGCCATGTTCATAAGGAGTACTGCGAAGGCAAGCCCTTCTGGATAGTTCCCCCAAGTACGAATAACAAAACAAATAATGCCAATACCAATACCGTAATAAATTCTGCCGCGAGGCGTTGTTGCTGCACTGACAGGGTCGGTCGCAATAAAGAAAGCACCTAACATGCTAGCACCACCGAATAGGTGAATTAGTGGGGTAGCATATTGACTTGAATCTATTAAATAAAATGCGCTGGATAACACGGTAATTGCACCTAGCATGGCGAGAGGAATTTGCCATGCGATACGACGAGTAATTAGTAAGTACAGCCCACCGAGTAAAAATCCTAGGTTAACAATTTCCCAACCAACGCCAGATAAACTGCCAAACAGTTCACCAAACTTTGGGCTAATGAGCGTTGCCGGAATATCCATACCGGCGCGTAGTTGCGTTTTGATTGTATCAAGCGGTGTCGCGCCACTGATTGTATCAATACCTAAACCGGCATTAAAAATAACATCAAAACTAGTTTGGAACGTAGGCACTTGCTCTAGTAATGAAATGGCAGCGGGCCAACGTGTCATTTCTAAAGGAAAGGAAATGAGTAGCATTACATAGCCAAGCATAGCGGGATTAAATGGGTTATAGCCAATACCACCATAGATTTGTTTGCCAAATAAGATCGCAAAGGCAGTACCTAAAACAATAATCCACCATGGCGCAATAGAGGGAATGGCTAAGGCAAGTAAAACAGCGGTTAACAATGCACTGCCATCTGCCAGAGTTTTAAAGACAGGGCGTTTACGCAGGAGCAAGACCAGCGACTCAGTGACAACAGCGGTTATACAAGCAAGTAAAATTTGAATTAGGACACTAATGCCAAATAACCACACATAAGCTAGGGTGCCAGGCGCAAGTGCATAGCCAACATGTAGCATTAAACGACTAACACTAGCTGAAGAGGCAACTTGTGGTGTGTTAATAATCATGATGTGGTGTCTTTTTTATGATCTTTACGCCGTGCGTCAGCTTCATCAACTTTCGCTTGTTGTTCCGGAGTCAGGTTATCAGTATTTGCCGGATTTGTATCAGTTGCTGATTTCTTTTCTTTCACTCGTTTCATCGCAGCGAGGATAGCGGCTTTTTTAGGGTCGTCTGCCTGATCAGGTTTTTTCTTTAATGCGGCTTTTTTACGATTATGACGCTCACGTTTCTCGCGCTTCTCGCGTTCGAGTCGTTCTAAACGTAATTCATGACGTTGCCGTGCCTTATCTGATTTTTCTTTATCTCGTTCCTGTTGCCAGATCGTTGTTTTGGCGAATCTGAAATATTGTACTAATGGAATACGACTTGGACAAACAACATCACAACAACCACATTCAATACAGTCAAACAAGTTATAATCTTGAATGGTATCAAATTCCTGTGCATGTGCATGCCAATAAAGTTGCTGTGGCAATAAATTAACAGGGCAAACGTCAGTACATTCGCCACAACGAATACAAGGCATGGGTGTAGTCGGTTTAATAACATCACGTTGATGTATTGCTAAAATACAGTTACAGATTTTTGTGACTGGGGCTTGGGTTGAGTTAAGTTTAAAGCCCATCATAGGACCACCAATTAAGATATTGCCGATATCTTCTTTGGGGCTATGGCAATGATCTAACAAAAATTGGATCTGTGTACCTATACGTACTTGCATGTTACGAGGCTGTGGAATGCCAGAACCTGTCAAGGTTACGATGCGAGAGGTAAGTGGAATACCTCTAGTAATGGCATCATCAACAGCCGCTGCTGTACCAACATTGTGACAAACGATGCCAATGTCTAAAGGTCTACCTTTGCTGGGTGCCTGCTTTCCGGTAAGACTATAAATAAGTTGACGCTCACCGCCAGCAGGGTAACGAGTTGGTACTCGAATTAGCTCTATATCATCACTGTTACTAATCACTTTTTGTAAAGCAGCGAAGGCTTCTACTTTATTGTCTTCAATACCAATCATGCAATGCTTGGCATTGAGAGCATGCTGCATAATGCGCATACCATTAACTATTTTGTCGGCATGCTCACGCATGAGCATGTCATCGCAACTAATGTATGGTTCACATTCAGCCGCATTTAGAATTAATGTTTCAACAGGGTGTTCGGCAGCATTAAGTTTTATGTGGCTTGGAAAACCGGCACCACCGAGCCCTACGATCCCTGCTTCTTGAATGCGTCGCTGAATATCATGGCGGCTAAGCGATTTATAGTGTTCAACATTAGTATGCTTAGGTTCAATCGTTGTATCTCGCCCATCCGTTTCGATGACGATCGATATCACATTAAGATCTGATGGGTGAGGAATGCTTCGTGGTTCTATTGCAACTACGGTACCTGAACTGGATGCATGGATTTGGGTGCTTACGTTTCCATCCGCTTTGGCGATACATTGGTTTTTTAATACCTTGTCACCTACTTTGACACAGGCTTTTGCTGCATTGCCGATGTGTTGCTCAAGTGGTAATACGAGTAATGAAGGAATAGGCGCATCTTCAATCGGACGTGAGGTTGAAACTGACTTATGATCATCGAGGTGTAATCCACCATGAAAGTTAAATACTTTTCGATTAGAAGGGTTCATGCAGAACGCTCCGAATCAGGATCTGTTTTTTCGAGCTCGGCAGGGTTCGGCCATTGCCAATTGCTGGTCGATTTTTTCTCAGGCACAATATAAATACAGTCAACTGGGCAAGGTGGAATACACAGATCACAACCGGTGCAGTTTTCAACAATGATGGTATGCATTTGTTTCGCTGCACCGAGAATGGCATCAACAGGGCATGCTTGAATGCATAAGGTACAGCCGATGCAAATTTCTTCATCAATAATAACAACGGTTTTTTCTGGTTTAACTTCGCCATTTTCAGGGTTTAGCGGCAGAGGATCTCGACCTAATAAATCTGCCAGCGCAACAATGGTTGCTTCACCACCCGGTGGGCACTGATTGATTTCGGCTTCACCACTAGCAATGGCCTCAGCATAAGGTCGACAACCTGGGTAGGTACACTGACCACATTGTGTTTGTGGCAATAGGGCATCAATTTTATCAACCACAGGATCAGATTCAACTTTGAAACGTACTGCTGCAAAGCCGAGTATCAGTCCAAAGATGACTGATATAGCAAGCAAGGTAATGACAGCAATTAGCATATAGTATCTAAACCTTTACTAAACCAGCAAAGCCCATAAAGGCAAGTGACATAAGGCCAGCCGTGATCAAAGAAATAGCGGCACCCTTAAATGGTTTTGGTACATCCGCAGCGGTAAGGCGTTCACGCATCCCCGCAAATAAGATAAGTACCAATGAAAAACCAACCGCAGCACCAAAACCATAAATAGCCGATTCAAGGAACGTATGTTGTTTTTGTATGTTAAGCAACGCAACACCTAACACAGCACAGTTAGTTGTGATGAGCGGTAAAAAAATACCGAGCACTTGATAAAGTAAGGGGCTGGTTTTATGCACAATCATTTCGGTGAATTGTACTACTGCAGCAATAACAAGAATAAAAGCAATTAAGCGTAAGTATTCAAGCCCGAGAGGCAACAAGATATATTCATTGACGACGTAGCTGCTGACGGATGAAAGTGTTAAAACAAACGTAGTTGCAAGAGCCATACCTGTCGCGGTTTCAACTTTTCGTGAAACGCTCATAAACGGACACAAACCAAGGAACTGAACCAGAACAAAATTGTTGACCAGTACGGTACTAACAAATATCAGCAAGTATTCAGTCATGTTTTGCTCCGTTTATATTTTTGATGTTCAAGATCTAACGCAAAGGCACAGAGGCGCGAAGGTCGCAGAGAAATTAAATAATGCATCAGATGTTCAATTTCTATATTCTTTTGTATTCTCTGCGTCTTTGCGCCTCTGCGTTAGATCTTTAATCAACGTCATTTTATTCTCATCCCTGGTTTGGCACCTTCATGAGGTTCGAGAATAAATAAATCTTTTCCACCCGGTCCGGCGGCAAGCACCATCCCCTCGGAAACACCAAAACGCATTTTGCGTGGCGCGAGATTCGCCACCATGACGGTGTGTTTGCCGATTAAATCTTCGGGTGCGTAAGCTGATTTAATGCCAGCAAAGATATTGCGTTGTTCGCTGCCAATATCGAGCGTCAGTTGTAATAGTTTGTCTGCCCCCTCAACGTGTTCGGCATTAATAATTTTAGCCACGCGTAAATCGATTTTGGCAAAATCATCAATGCTGATAGTTTCTGCAACTGGTGGATGTTCGTGTTGCTGTTTTTCAGCATGGCGAGCCGGAGAAGGTGTTTCTTTATTATCAGCAAGGCTATCTTTGTTTGCATCGACCATTGCATCTACCTGTGTCATCTCAATACGTTTAGCAAGATGTTTGAATTTGTTAATAGGGTGATCGGTTAGCAGTGTTTGGCTATCGCTCCATTGCAGTGGTTCGATATTAAACAGGGCTTCAATTTTTTCAGCCATAACCGGTAAAATTGGTTTGAGATAAATCGTTAACAAACGAAATGCATTTAAACTGCTGGTACAAACCAAATGAGCATCGGCTAGTGTCGCTTCGTCTTTAACCATTTTCCATGGTTCACGCTCTGCGATGTATTCATTCACTTCATCGGCAAGATCCATGATGGCGCGTACGCCTTCACTGAAACGGCGATCATTAAACAGTGCAGCGATGTTATCGCTGGCAGCTTGACATTTTTTATTCAGTGCCAGTCCTGCATCATCCATGCTGGCTGCAAGTTTGCCGTCAAAACGTTTGGCAATAAACCCGGCAGTACGGCTGGCGATATTAACGAACTTGCCCACGACGTTACTGTTAACGCGTGCGACATAATCTTCAAGATTCAGATCAATATCTTCAATCTTGTCGTTAAGTTTTGCCGCAAAGTAATAACGTAAATATTCTGGGTTCAAATGTTTTAAATAGCTGCTAGCGGTAATGAATGTGCCACGTGATTTGGACATTTTTTGCCCGTTAACCGTCAGGAAGCCATGCACACAAATTTGATCGGGGGTGCGGTAGCCTGAGTAGTGCAGTGTGGCCGGCCAGAACAGCGCATGGAAGTTCAGAATATCTTTACCAATGAAGTGATAAAGTTCGGCTTTACTGTCTGGTGCCCAATAATCATTAAATTCGAGACCTTCGGTACGATCACAAAGATGTTTGAAGCTGGACATGTACCCTACTGGCGCATCTAACCATACGTAGAAGTATTTGCCTGGTGCATCAGGGATTTCAAAACCAAAGTAAGGCGCATCGCGGGAAATATCCCAATCCATCAAACCAGTTTCAAACCATTCTTGTAATTTGTTGAGTGATTCAATGGGTAGCGATTTATGACCATGTTGGTTTAGATCGCCCGCCATCCACTCAGTGAGGAATTCTTCACATTCACTGAGTTTGAAGAAGTAATGTTCAGACTCTTTTAAAACAGGTGTTGCACCTGAAATGGCAGAATAAGGATTCAGCAGTTCAGTGGGCGCATAAGTAGCACCACATGATTCACAGGCATCGCCGTATTGATCCTGAGCATGACACTTGGGGCATTCACCTTTGATAAAACGATCAGCAAGGAAAATACCTTTATCGGGATCAAATAATTGCTCAATCGTACGGGTGGTGATTTTGTCAGCCGCTTTCAGAGCGGTGTACATTCCGGTGGCTAATTCACGGTTCTCATCAGAGTGAGTGGAGTGATAATTATCAAACTCGACATTAAAACCAGCAAAGTCAGCTAAACGCTCACCACGGATCCGCTCAATCAGCTGTTCAGGCGTGATGCCTTCTGCTTCAGCACGCAGCATGATGGCCGTACCGTGGGTATCATCGGCACAAACGTAGTAGCACTCATGACCGTGCATGCGTTGAAAACGAACCCAGATATCAGTCTGGATATATTCGACCATATGGCCGATATGTAGGCTGCCATTGGCATAGGGCAGGGCGCTGGTAACGAGTATTTGGCGTTGCTTAGACATATTTCATCTTATTGTTGTGGTTAATAGCCTTATGAATTCCCGGTTAAAACAGTCAAGAATAGCTGACTAGAATTGTCTGGAATACGCATATTATGTTATCCTAATATATTAACCGAATTAAGTCTCCAGTGTTAAGTATATTAAAGGTATCAGACATTGGGTGTTGAAGTGAATTTGCAGGAGAATAGAGCAATGGCAGAAGTAACTCGCGAAAGCGTTGAGGCAAAGCTGAAAGACTACATCGACCCTTATCTTGAAAAGGATTTGGTAACAGCGAAGGCTATCAAAGACATTAAGATTGATGG
>JALTKP010000209.1:0-720 GCA_027078075.1 Gammaproteobacteria bacterium
ACTGCTCTACGCCTGGATGACTGTCAGATATTTAGCATTGATTGCCCACAAATCAAGAAGTTCTAATCATTCAGGAAGACTGCCTTCCTAACCAACGATCTGCCGATTCCATATCCTGAAAAATCTTCACTTCCCAGCGAGAATCAGTAAAGAATGTTGCGAACTTTTCTGCTATCTCCACTCCAGCTATCATAACAATCGCATTCTTAACCCTTGGGTTAGAAATTTCAGCGGCCTTATGCTGAAAAGCGACTCTAGCGATTTCATCATCGGTCATATTCACCGATGAAGCATCCAGAAAATTAACCAGTTTATATTCAAGATTATCAAATCGTGGGTCACCATAGATAACCGCACTGGCATCAAATATTTCCTTTCCAGAAACATCACCGGAATATTTCCAGTAAACGCCCTTATCTTCCCATTGTATTGTGTGCGACATTAAATTTTGCTTATCCGGAATGTAGTTGTGCTAACTATATATCACAGTTTTAAAATCAGTATCACTATACAAAGGGACTAAAATGTTAATTTTTATAAACATAGACTACGTAAGTAATCCGTTAGTGAGCAACCAGCCAATTATCAATAATCCTTTTTATTTCATCCAAACCATCTGTTAATGCTGCCGGTCCTGGTTGCAAAATATTGGCTGACTTAATTTCAAAGATTTGATTATGTTTTACTGCAGCAACATCTTCCCAGCCAGCTCTTTCTACC
>JALTKP010000209.1:730-4035 GCA_027078075.1 Gammaproteobacteria bacterium
CCATTGAATACCCGTAATAATCGGGTCATACCATTCTTCAAAATAGACCGTTGGTTTCAGCTTGCGTGTCGCAACTTCATTTTTCATCTCACGAATTTTATTTTCAATGCCACTAACCCACTGTTCGGCTTTTTCCTGGCAGCCGACCATTGCGCCCAACGTGAGTACCATACCCAGTATTTCTGATACCGAACGTTGATTAAAAATATGCACATTAATACCGTGACGTATCAACTCAGCTGCAATATCTGCCTGTAAATCCGAGAAACCCAAAACCAGATCAGGTTCAAGATCAAGAATCTTGTCTATTTTCGCCGAAGTGAACGCCGCTACTTTGGGCTTTTCCTTGCGTGCCTGTGGAGGCCGAACGGTGAAGCCTGAAATACCAACAATACGATCCTGCTCCCCGAGCAGATAAAGCATTTCAGTGGTTTCTTCGGTTAAACAAATTATACGTTGCGGGTAATAATCAACTGGCATAAGCCACTTCAATATTCAGTTTCATCGAAAAAAAAATAACATGTTTTATTGCCAGTCTTTTGCTCAATATATTGCTAAAATCGTTCTTCTCTCACACTAGGCTACAATAGCATGCATTTCTATTATTTCCTGTATTAATTAGTATATATGAACGTTATGTATTCACTTTTAATATAATAAAAAAACCACCGGCACAATAAAGTCCATCTCATGACGAAGATCATCTTCTGGCATTGCTGGAAATGGGTTTGCCCGCTGTGCCATCTCCAATGCGGCTTTATCAAGGAACCGATTCCCCGTAGGCTCAATCAGGCTGACTTTTAGCATGTTTCCTTTATGATTAATTCGGATACGTAATCTGCCCTCACCTTCAATACGCAAGCGTTTAGCCCGACGTGGATATTTTTTATGTTTTTCAAGCCACGCAACTAATAATTGTTCATAACGTGCTGTGGCAATAGCGTTTTGTACATCAATATCTTTCTCAATCGATTTAGCCTTTGAATCAGGCCTGGGCTCTAACGAGGGATTTGTTTGTTCTTTTATTATATCTTGTGCTGGTTTCACTGGTTCAGGTTTCACTGGTTCAGGTTTCACTGGTTCAGGTTTCACTGGTTCAGGTTTCACTGGTTCAGGTTTCACTGGTTCAGGTTTCACTGGCTCAGGTTTCACTGGTTCAGGTTTCACTGGCTCAGGTTTCACTGGTTCAGGTTTCACTGGCTCAGGTTTCACTGGTTCAGCTGCAAGCATTGTTGTCTCTGCAATCGTAGCAAGTAAATTAACTCGAAGAGGTTTAATTGGCTCTAATGGTAGTTTTTGTTCAGACCAGGAGAACCACGTAACAACGCCTGCATGCAAGAGTACAGCAATAAAAATAGTTACACTCAAATGTCGCGGGGTAATATTCACAAGCGTTACTTACTCATCGTTGCTAATGCAATATTACTGCCCCCAGCAGCACGTATTTCATCCATTACATTGAGTAGTTGTTGCACCTCAACCTTGGCATCACTTTTTAGTGTAATGGCTGGATTTTCAGACTGCTTCAGTCGTGTTTTCAATAATGACCGCAGGAGATGTAATTCAATTATTTCGTCATTGATTGCTAATTGACCGGCTTTATCTAAAGAAATAATTATTGGTGTTGTATCAATCTTACTTGAACTTTTAGATTCAGGTAATTCCAGCTCAACTGCTTCTTGAACAATAAAAGTACTAGTCAACATAAAAAATACCAACAACAAAAAGACAATATCAATTAATGGCGCAATATCCAGATGAGAATGGATTCGTCTCCTTCCTTCAAAGTCCATGAGTTTCATCCTCAATACGCTCATCATCATGGCTGCTAATGTGCGGTGTTTTACCAAAGTGACGTAGCACCTGTATGCTTGCATCTTTCATTGCCGCCCTGACATGGTCAACCTCTCCTTCAAGGTAGTAAAAAGCGGCCATCGCAGGGATGGCAACAGTTAAACCAAATGCAGTCGTTAACAATGCTTCCCATATACCGCCTGAAAGAATAGAAGGATCAACTCGACTACCTGCCTCTTGAAGACTCATAAAAGCAACAATCATCCCTGTCACCGTTCCAAGTAATCCTAATA
Source organism: Gammaproteobacteria bacterium (assembly GCA_027078075.1). GTDB lineage: Bacteria > Pseudomonadota > Gammaproteobacteria > AKS1 > AKS1 > Sulfuriflexus. Next base: position 2,818 of record JALTKP010000209.1, read on the forward strand.
AGGGGCTCAAATGGGCAATAGAAGAAAGTCCTCGTAGCCATGACTCTAAATTTCGTACCTGTGCACTTCCTACTCGACTAATTTCTGCTTCAACATCCTCCCTAGTCATGTGCGAGTCAGCACCAAATTGCACCGCACTTTCTAACACTCTTGCAATAGGACTGGTTTGTTGTTGAAGGTTTTTCACTACCTGACTGTAATTCCCGCCATCAAGCGACAAGATAACGTCTTTAATAAAACTGGTCTTACGTAAACCACAACGATAAAATTGAAAAAATTTCAGTAAGATAATTGCTGTCGCCAATATAGACATAAGCAGCAGCACATACATCACCGTGCCACCTTGTTGGAATAAATCAATCATTTTTACGCTCCATTCAATAACAATTGTGGCATGCCCAAGGACATGCCACCAAAAATCATAAAATTCTACTTTCTAAACTCAGAATTTCATTTCAATACCCGCATAAGCGTAACGTGGCATTCCTGGGCGAGGACCATCTGGTTGCCGTGAAACGTTATAACGTTTATCAAAAAGGTTTTGTATACCAGCAAAAAGTTTGACACCTTTATCCAGCTTGTAGAACGCTGATGCATCCACTACAAAATAAGCATCTGTCTTACCAAAACGGGCATCTGGCTTACCCTCACCATTAACCTGACCATTTACATTATTAGCACTGGCAAAGGTATCACTCACATAGCTACCATTGATATATGTACCCCACTGATGCGATTCAATCCCGGTTCCCAGACTCAAAACCACATCGGGTATGTAAGGTACTTTATTTCCCGCTTTACCAAAACTGAAGATAGATTCCGCGTCTGTAGAAGTTGCATTATTTTTCTGGGTGGCATCTGTATATGTTGCAGTTATATACCACGGGTTACGATAGTTCCAACCGTTAGCTATACCCGCGTCATATTGAGCCAAGAACTCCAAACCAAGACTCTCAACTTTACCAAAGTTTTCTGTTTCTCCGGTTCCTGTACCTCCAACATTATCGATAACAATCAGGTCATTAAACTGCGTATAGAAAGCAACTGTTTCAATCGCTAATGCCTGTGCTGGATTGGTATATCGAACACCCACTTCATATGCATTGCTGGTCTCTTCTTTTATACCTGCAACACCACTCTTTGGGCTTGGTGGAGAAAATCCACGGTTCACACTACCGAAACCAATCCAGGCATCATTAAATTGGTACTTAACACCTA
>JALTKP010000210.1 GCA_027078075.1 Gammaproteobacteria bacterium
GTTGAAGGTGTTCGCGCAGTAAAAGCCAGTTATTTTCGAAACGCATTAGATTGCGCTGAACAATATTATTACGATGCAAAAATAAATGGACTTGACTATGATCGCCATACAGAAGAATCGAGCATTGAGTTGTTTTCTCAATCCACTATGAACGCAGGTGATTCTTTTTAACAGAATCCCATGCAGCCCCCCTTCATTCCCAATTGGAACCGGGTTACCAGTGCGATACCGAATATTGGTGAGTTGATGTTAGAGGCGGTTGATGCGGATAATAAGTAAAGAAGCAAGACAAGATCAAACAAAAAAAGCGTAGTCATTTCTCAATGAGTATTTGAGTTTTATTTCAACGCCGCTAACACTCGCTAGATGACTTATTCAGAGTTTCCCCAAAATTACTTGACACTTGTTAATGCTTGGTCTGAGCAAAAAATTAATACTCACGTACCACAAAAGGTATTTTCGATTTCTTCTTCAGGTCTTGGAGGACGCATGTAGCTATCTTTACCTGGCTGATAGTCAAATGGCTTTTGCAGTACCTCGTGTAAGGCATGAAATGGCTCGAAATCATCATTGTCTTCTGCTGCGCGAATGGCCATTTCAATTTGATGATTGCGTGGAATATAAACAGGATTTAGTGACAGCATTTGCGATTGCCGTTCTTCATCGCTCAACGAATCAAGAATCAGGCGTTCACGCCATTTAACTAACCACTTTTCTATCGCTTGCGGATCGACGAACAAGTTTTTCAGTTGTTCATCTTTCTCGTTGCTCAGCAAGTTCAATTGTGACAGATAATAAAATGTAAGAGTAAAATCCGCCTTGTTCTGCGCCATAATATTAAATAATTCTTGCAGTAGCGCCCTGTCTGCTTCAGAATCTCCCTTTTCACTTAAACCACACTTTCCACGCATACCTTGCAACCAGGCATCGTCATAAATTTCCATATAATTGCCTAACACATCTTTTGCCATTTCCACGGCTTCATCTATATCATCATTGATGAGCGGTAATAAGGTTTCTGCCAGGCGTGTTAAATTCCACAGGCCAATTTTGGGTTGATTACTATAGGCATAACGCCCCATGCTATCGATATAGCTGTACACCTGCTTATGTCGATAAGTATCCATAAAGGCACAGGGACCGTAATCAATTGTTTCACCGGCAATCGACATATTGTCGGTATTCATTACCCCGTGAATAAAACCCACTTGCATCCATTGCGCAATCAATTTTGCCTGACGAGTCACAACTGACGCTAACAATGCCAGATGGGGACTGTCTGTGTGTTGCAGCTCGGGATAATTTCGCTCGATGACATAGTGGGAAAGTTTTTCCAGGGCTTCAATATTTTGCTGCGCGGCAAAATATTGAAAGCTCCCAACTCTGATAAAGCTTGAGGCAACCCGGGTTATCACACCGCCGGGAATGAGTTGTTCCCTGATAACCTGTTCTCCAGTGGTGACTGCAGCTAATGCGCGTGTTGTGGGAACCTTCAGTTTAAACATGGCCTCGCTGACTAAATATTCTCGCAATACCGGTCCAAGGGCGGACCGACCATCACCGCTGCGAGAAAAGCGTGTGCGTCCTGATCCCTTTAACTGTACATCCACTACACTGCCATCACGCCGCTCAAGCTCACCTAGATAAATCGCCCGGCCATCACCTAATTGCGGATTAAATTGACCAAATTGATGACCCGCATAAGCCATTGCCAATGGAATGCTGGAATCAGGAATTAGATTACCAGAAAACAGTTCCACTAATGTCTGATGATCAAGTTTACTCAAGGAGGCAGGAAATTCCGCAGCCAGATCATGATTAAATATGATCAGGTTGGGGTTTAGTACAGGAACAGGAGGCGTTTTGTGATAAAATTCCTCACCTAGATTAAGGTAACGATTGTTAAAAATCATGATAAATTCAATTGGCCGCTTATTTTGTTTTACTATTTATTACAACACACTTACTTAACAAGTAAGTGAATATTTGGAAGAGATGGCATTATTAAATTAACTGCCATTAACGTATCCACTGTTCATAATTTTAGTATACCAGAAAATGCTATCTAAAAATTTAGAACCTGAACCAATTATATTTTAAAGCGAACTCGCTCAAGGCTAAATCAATTACCCCAATTTTCCATACGTTTTTTCTGTAATTTCAAGGAATCACAAATAGGTGTTTTTAAGTAATTATCATCCTTGTTGATAAATTCAATGATTACATTATCGATTAACCAGTTTTGAGATTTTACATACTTAACATATATGGCAATCTTGCTATTGTCGCTTTTCTTAGCATTAATCAAAGGACATGAGGTGTCGTTGTTATAAAGCTCATAATGAGCGATTTCTACTGCATAGTAACCAGGAAGGTCTAAGGATTTGTTGATGATATCAGCCAAAACTTCAGAGGACCTTTCCCGCCCACCGAGTAAATATTCCTGATATCGTGGAGATAGATAGGAAAATAGTTTTTTTAATTCTGCATTATCAAATTTTGGTTTGTTATTGAGGTTTGTCACATACTCACTATAAGCCGAATACAAATTGTTTTTTGCTTTTTTTTCAACACCAATAGAACAGCTCGAAAGTGTTGCTATAATTATTACGCAAAATATTTTAATCACCACTATTTTCCTAAACTGGCATTAATCGATTTATCAATCATCTGGGCAGAAATTCATAAGCTCGCACGGCCTTGCACAATAGTCCACTGCAATTTAAAAGCAGATTTTCTATATTTAATAATCCCGTGAGCATAATTTCTGCACCAATACCGATCGATAAGCTATAACGAATCATTCCATTCTTATTGCCACTAAACATGATTCTCGCATATTTAAATCAGATTCCATATTCTTTAATTTCGTCATTTACTGAAAATTCCACCACACCTGCTTTGCCTGATAAAGTCACCTTACCTGTGTTATCTACGCTTAGTGTAAACGGGCCTTTATCTTTAACAATTACCGTAGTTAAATTACTATCCATTTTATATGCAATTTCAAGAAACTTTAACAACTTGATTTTAATTTCTATTTCATTAGCTGCCATAATTTGTACCTTGAGTAGAAAATAAAAGAGCTGTTTAAATCAGTCGTTACAGCTAATATAACGAACAACTCAAAATAAGCTAACAAATTTCCACGAATCCTACTGAACCTAATACACAGCATATTTAGAAACTTTTTTCTGGTTCCCACGCAGGAGAAACTGCAAAAGTATTTTGCGTCTAAATCAGATAAAATAGTTTCATCAACCACTTTTGGCAGTAAATATGATTATTCGTCGTTACCAAACACCCTTAAATCGGCAGCAGGAAATGTTGCTACCTGCTCGAGTTGACGAGTATGTTGGCAAAAACAACATGGTTCGAGCAGTTGATGCTTATGTCAGCACATTGGACATGGAAGATTTGGGGTTTCAGCATACACAGTCAGGAATAATGGCAGGACAACCTCCTTATAATCCGTTGGCATTATTAAAACTCTACTTATATGGTTATCTTCAAGGGATCCGTAGCAGTCGAAAACTCGAGAGAGAGGCTTTACGTAATTTGGAAGTGATCTGGTTAATTGAAGGCTTGCGGCCAACCTATAAAACAATTGCTAGGGTGCCTCTGAAAAAATCCCTGTTGAGCGATAGCGGCGTTCACCCCTCAAGGGGGTACCGAGGAAAAACACTCTCAAAATGCTCACTTATTACATATAAACTCCGCTTTTTCGATTGTTTTTGCCTTGCTCTCATCTCACCATGGAATTCTTCAGAGGCACCCTAGTTTCCGTAAGAATAATAGTTCGGTATTAAAATTGGTCAATCGTGATTTTGTGTTGCTTTGTAAAGAGCTCTCACTTTTGGGCGGTGAAGAAGTTGCAGTTGATGGCAGTTTTTTCATGCCGATACAAACAAAGACAATATTTATACGCAAGAAAAGCTTAACAAACAACTTGAACACTTAGATAAAAAAATAGCCGACTATCAGCAGGCGTTAGCAGGTCAAGATGCAACAGATAACGAA
>JALTKP010000211.1 GCA_027078075.1 Gammaproteobacteria bacterium
AATATTCAACTGGTGGCAAGTGGGACTATCCACACTTTGAAAAAATCATGCCATCACAATCTGGCTACCTAAAAATTTATGCTATGGCGTATCGTCAGTTTGGTGATAAAAAATACTTACAGGCAGCAACTAAAATTGCTGACTACCTTGAAACATTCTTAATGAGTAAAAATGGCGTGTTTTATACCAGTCAGGATGCTGATTTAGTACAAGGCATTCATAGTCGTGAATACTTTGACTTAGATGACAAGGAACGCCGTGCAAAAGGAATTCCTATTATAGATAAACACCAATATGCACAGGAAAATGGTTGGGCATCCGGCGCAATGGTGAGCCTTTATCAGGCAACTGGTAATAAACATTATTTAGATCTTGCTCAACGTTCAATGCGGTGGGTTGAGGAAAATCGAGGTATGGATAATGGTGGTTACCGACATGACAAAGTTGATAAAGGTGGCCCTTATCTTGGTGATAGTATTGCCACAGCAGAAGCTAACTTAGCCTTGTATCAAGCCACAGGTAACAGAAATAATTTAAAACGTGCCCGCAAAGCAGTTGAATACATCGATAAAACCTTCCGCTATGCGGGAAAGAAAGGCGCGGGTTATGCGGTATCGTATGCACCTGAGAATGCCATTATCAAACCACAGCCACACATTGATGAGAATATTGCTGTATCTCGTTTAGCGATTCGAGTATTTCATTTAACCGGTGATGAGCAATATAAAAATACGGCTGAACGGGCTATGCGTTATCTGGCTACAGAAGAAATTGCAACAAGCCGTTTAACTGAGGCAGGAATTTTATTACTAGCCTATGAGCTTGCAACTGATCCTACTCATATTACGATAGTTGGTGGTAAAAAAGATAAATCGTCACAGATATTGTATAAACAAGCACTGACATACCCAGGAAGTTACCGCCGCATTGAATGGTGGGATAAGTCAGAAGGCGACATGCCTAACCCTGACGTGCAGTACCCAGCATTACCAAAAGCCGCTGCTTTTGCGTGTGCAAACCAACGTTGCTCATTGCCAGTGTTTGATAAGGAAGATATTCATCCAATGGTGGATGCGCTTTACGGTAGAAATTAAGTGATTAGAGCTTAGCGAGTTCTTCTTCTAGCCAGTAGATTGCTTTTTGTCGGTTATAGAAAACCTGATGGGAAATGTTTTTACGAATTCCCATATTGAGAATAGAATTTGCGGCTATTTCACGAGAGGCATCAGGCACGATCACCGCAATCGCTTTGATACTATCGATCATGCCAATTTCTAATTGCGCATCAAATGAATAGCTATAGTGGTTTTTCTTATTAATAAGCAGGCCAATGTTTCCATCGTGATGCTCAGCAAGCCACTCGTGGTACTCCTCAATCATATTGTTATCGACTTCGATATTTTCATCAACGATGGTTTCTGTTATTTCGGCAGAGACCGGAATGACTTCACAAAAACTGAGGCGATTATCGCGCATTAAAAAGAGCCACTTTGTTATTTTAGAATATTAAGTATGTACTCAGTCTAAATTTGGTCATAATGATTGGATATAGTACAAAAGTATTAATTAGCATTATTTAATAGATGGGGTATTGACATGAAAGTAGGTTTTATTGGCTTAGGTGCGATGGGTTATGGCATGGCTGTAAACTTACAAAAAGCAGGGCTACTGAATTTTATTTGGAATCGAAATACAGAAACAAGCAATAAATTTAAAGCAGAACATGGCACAACCGTTTCAGCAACGATTGCTGAGCTCGCAAGCCAGTCCGATATGATCATCACCAGCATATCTGCTGATGATGATTTAAGAGAAATTATTTTGGCAATGGCAGCATCATTAAACAAAGACACGGTCATTGTTGATACATCGACTGTATCCGTTAACACAATAAAAGCATTAGCCAGCGAGCTAGCCCTACGAAATGTGAGTCTACTCGATGCGCCTGTATCCGGTGGTGTCGAAGGTGCACATAACGGTAGTCTGGTAATGATGGTCGGGGGTGATCAACCAGCACTCAAAAAAGTAAAATCTATACTTGAAGCTATCACTAGCAAAATAACTTGGATGGGTGAATCAGGCGCAGGCCAGGCAACCAAAGCAGTGAACCAAATTATGGCGGCAGGAATAAATCAGGCAGTAACCGAAGCGCTCGCTTTTGCTGAAGCGATGCAACTACCACTAGACGATGTAATTGATGTGATTAGCAACGGTGCAGCAGGCAACTGGTTTCTACAACACCGAGGTAATAGCATGGTGCAAGGAACATTTGATCCCGGCTTTAAAATTGACCTACATAAAAAAGACCTCGATCTGTGTCGAGACATGATTGAAGAGGTCAGTACCACTGACATGCGCTTACCCATTGTTGAAATGACGCGCCTTCATTATGAAAGACTACAGAAATCAGGTTTTGGCGAAGAAGATATTTCTGCCTTATATAGGCTGAAGCGGGAAATGTTTATTAGTAACTAGACTTGGTTTCTAAGCTATAGCAGAGTTTGTAATAATGCATCTCGCATTTGCATATAGGCAATCAAAAACTCAAAAAGCATACGCCAAAATAATTCCATAAATAGAAATGAGATAATGAAAAAGGCAATAAGCTTAGTTTTTTGTTTACTTTTTAATGACTCCCATATTAGATTTTTACCATTTTCATAGGCTGCATCTAATAATTTATACTTACGAAGCAGCCAAGAAAAAAGAAGCCAAATACCAACAGGCATGATGACTGCGCCAAGATAATAAAATATTATTAGCGCTTCGGTGCTTATAAAGCTTTTAAAGGTTAAGAAATCCATAAGTAATCATAACTATCCGATTAGAAGTACAATTGACCTAGTCTATAATATTTTCTGCCATCATTTTCTTATCTTTAAGATCATAAATAAAAATGAAGGTGTGTTATGTAGTAGTTATGCACTGAATGCAATATTACGCTGTTATTCAATGTCTTATGAGACTTTACGCTCGATGCTAGGCGAAGGTCAAGAAGCATTAGGTTAGACTGGCGTGCGCCCCGAGATGATGGCGATTAAAAAGATAAAAATAGGTTGATGCAGGATGTAGATATGTAAGCTGTAGCGTCCAGCGATGTCGAGTGTTTTAGTAACCGGATTATTGGCGTGCCAAGTTAGCCATGTCGGTGTGTTTAAGAAAACGGCTTTTCCGAAAAACATGCCAATGAGCACAACACCAAACCACGGTACGAGTGGCACATAGTCTTCGGTGTAGGGCAGGTAAGTAGTGAAACCTATCCAGTTGTATAGCGGGTTATCAAAGAAGGGGTTGCTATACAGTAGGTCGAGGATAAGGATGCCGACACCGAGTATAAGGTTAAACCAGTAATATTTTCGAAATAGTAACCCCAGTACGCTGGCTACAAGAATAAAATGCAGAATGCCAAAATAGATAAAGCTTTCTGGAAACATCATGTAACTACCGAGTGTAACCAGTAAGGCATAGGTGAGGATTTTTGCCATACGGTAGTTAAAGCGTTGTAAGTCGAATTTCTTACGGTTAGCTAAAACGATACTAACGCCGACTAGCAATAAAAATGAGCTAACAATAAAGCGTCTGAAGTTTGACCAAAATGGTTCTTCAAGAAAATTGATTTCAACATAGCCAAACATATCTAGGTCATAACTAAAATGAAACACAAACATCATTAAGATGGCAATGCCACGGAGTATATCGACAGTGGCAATACGTGGTGGAGTTTGATTGGTTGGTTTTGATTTCATCTAGCTTTTTAGCTTTAGTAGCAGCGCTTCAATCTTATTTCTGCGTAAACGTGAACGAATTTTGTTCATTTCACCAAAACTATCATAGGGTCCAAGACGAACACGATGCCAAGTGGTCGCACCGCTGCTAGCATTATTGATTGTAACGGATTGAATTTTAGCGTGTACACCCAGTAGGGCAAGGCTGGCTTTCATTTCATCTGCTTGAGATAGTTTTTTGAAAGAGCCAGTTTGTAAAATAAATTTGCTGTTGTGTTTGAAGGCAGTATTTTTATTAGTGGCGCCTTCTTCTACATCAGGTACCGCAATTTCCATTTCAGGAAGGATGGTATAAAAATCATATTGTGTACGTGGTGCAGGTAGAATGATGTCATTTTTACTTTTGCGGACATCGCGTGTATCGCGTGAGGTTCTTTTTTCAGTACTGGTTGATTTTGGTAATGATAAACCGGGATAATTGTCTTTGAGGTGAACCAGAAAGGCAACAAACAAACCAATGAATAAGCCGGTGATCATCCATACCCATCCCGGCAGTGGTGCCGAGGTGGATTTGTTTTTCTTCGCCATTTTTCTCGCCATGCTTACATGGTATCCGGTGCGTTAACACCAAGCAATGCCAAACCATTTTTAATGACTTGTTGTACAGCGGTAATCAGTGCAAAGCGTGCATCACGAGTGGCAGTATCATCTACAATGAACTGATGTGCATTGTAGTAAGTATGGAATGCGGTGGCTAAGTCACGCAGATAGTAAGCAATTTGATGAGGCTCATGGTTGCGTGCCGCTGCTTCAACCAGCTCAGGGTATTTAGCCAGTACGGTCATTAAATCACTTTCATGTGATTCGGTGAGTACCGCTAAATTAGCGATACCATTGTCTTTATTCCATTCAAGTTCTTTTTCAGCTAATTGGCGTAATACACTACTGATGCGTGCATGCGCATATTGAATGTAATAAACCGGATTGTCGTTGCTTTGCGATTTCGCTAAATCTAAATCAAAATCCATGTGCTGTTCACATTTACGCATCACATAAAAGAAACGTGCAGCATCGTTGCCAACGTCTTTGCGTAGTTCGCGTAAGGTAACAAACTGTCCGCTACGGGTAGACATCTGCATTTTCTCGCCACCGCTATAAAGCACTGCGAATTGAACCAGTAATACATCCAGTTTTGATGGGTCGCTACCAATCGCAGCCAAAGCGGCTTTTACACGTGGTACATAACCGTGATGGTCTGCACCCCAGACATCAATCACCCGATCGAAACCGCGTTCGAGCTTTTCCATGTGGTAGGCAATGTCGGCGGCAAAATAGGTTTTAATACCGTTATCACGTACTACAACACGATCTTTTTCATCGCCATAGTCAGTAGAACGAAACCACAGTGCGCCTTTTTCTTCGTAAACATGACCCGAGTCTTTTAGGCGGGCAATGCACTCATCAATTTTACCGCTATCATGCAGTTGACGTTCGGAATACCAGTTGTCGAAATGAACACCAAATTCTTCTAGCTCATGGCGAATACCGTCAGTGATGTCATGTAAACCGGCATCAAAAATAATTTGATAATCATCATTGCCGAGTAGGGCGCGGGCACGCTCGATAATAGCATCGATATGTTTTTCTTTGTCGCCACCTTCCTTACCTTCGTCGGGAGGCAAGTTCGCAAATACGGTTTCGATACTGTGATCAAAACGGGTCGCATGTGCATTACGCAGCGCGGCGGCAATACACTGCACGTAGTCACCTTGATAACCATTGGCAGGGAAGTGCGCCATAAAATCGGGTTCACCTAATTCAAGGTAGCGTAACCACACACTGGCAGCGAGAATATTCATCTGCCGGCCAGCATCGTTTACATAGTATTCGCTGTGCACTTCGTAACCCGCGGCTCTTAATAAATTACCGAGTGAAGCGCCGTAAGCGGCACCGCGACCATGGCCAACATGCAGCGGGCCAGTTGGGTTGGCAGAGACGAATTCGATTTGAATTTTTTGGCCTTTGCCTAATTCACCGTTACCGTAGTTTTCGGCTTGCTCATGAATTTTGGCAACAACCGAGGCTTGCGCATCATCTGCGAGGGTGAAGTTAATAAAACCGGGACCAGCAATCTCAACCTTGGTGATATTGGGATCAGCAGGTAAAGCTCTGACGATGGCTTCAGCCAGATCGCGTGGCTTCATGCCCGCAGGTTTAGAGAGCACTAAGGCGATATTTGTTGCAAAGTCACCATGACTTTTGTCTCTGGTGCGATCAATATTGATATTGTTTGGCAGATCACAGTTCAGGGCGCCCGTGCTGGTGAGGCCTGCTAGTGCGGTATGGATAAGGTGTTGTAGTTCATCTTTCATGGGCGGCTATTATCCTTGACGTAGCGGTGCTTGCAAGCCTAAAACACGTAAATAAGTGGCAGATAGGTGGTTGATTACAAGGTATCGACCGGATCGACATCAATTGACCAGCGTACACGACGTGCTTCGGCTAGTTTGTCTAACTCGGGAAGCAGTTTTTTCAATAGTTGTTGCAGCGGTTTTCGTTCGGATGCCTGGAGTAATAATTGCGCGCGGTAACGACCTGCACGACGTTCCATTGGTGCGGGTAAGGGACCTAATAACTCAATACCTTGGCTGCCACAGCTGATTGCCGTGGCGTAAGCTTTACTGAGAAATGCCATCGGTAAGGCGCGTTGGCTGGCTTCTGCACGTAGTAGCACCATCGAGGAATAAGGTGGCAGTTCAATTTCTTGGCGTTCCTGTATCGCTGATTTGGCAAAGGCGGGGTAGCCTTGTATTAGCAAGGTTTGCAACAGTGGGTGGTCTGGGTGGTAGGTTTGTACCAGCACCTGACCAGGTTTGTCGGCACGCCCAGCGCGCCCGGCAACTTGAATGATTTGCTGTGCCATAGATTCACTGGCACGAAAGTCGATACCAAACAGTCCTTGATCGGCATCGAGGATGCCCACCAGTGTCACATTGGGAAAGTCATGTCCTTTGGCGAGCATTTGTGTGCCGACTAAAATGGCTTTATTACCTTCATGAATTTTATCGAGCATGGTTTGCATTGCATCTTTGCGGCGGGTGGTATCGCGATCAACTCGGACAATATCAATGTTCGGGAACAGAGTTTCCAATGTGGATTCAATGCGTTCTGTTCCCTGACCTAACGCTCGGAGTTCGCTACTGCCACATTCGGGGCAGTTGGCAGGCATGGATTGCTCAGTTGTGCAGTGATGGCAGCGCAGACGTTGGCTTGCCGCATGTAAGGTGAGTTTGGCATCGCAACGCGGGCAGTCTGCGATCCAGCCACAGTCATGACAACAAAGCGTCGGTGCGTAACCACGTCGGTTAAGAAACAATAAGACTTGTTCATCGCGTGCTAAATGTTCAGTGATATTTTTGATGAGTGTGCGCGATAAACCACTTTCAATAGGCTGGCCGCGTAAGTCGATGGTACGAATAGGCGGTGGTGTTGCCTTGCTAGTACGACGGCTTAGTATCAGTTGTTGATAGCGCCCTTGTTCAACATTCACCAGGCTTTCAAGTGAGGGTGTCGCTGAGCCTAATATAATAGGTATATCTAGCTGCCTTGCACGAAGCACCGCAAGATCACGGGCATGATAGCGAAAGCCCTTTTGTTGTTTAAAAGAATTGTCGTGCTCTTCATCGATAATGATCGCGCCTAGTTTAGCCATAGGTGTAAACAAAGCGGAGCGAGTGCCAATTACAATTTGTGCTTCGCCATTACATGCGGCTAGCCAAGCATCGAGGCGTTCAGCTTGCCCAAGCCCTGAATGCATGACAGCAATTGGTACCTGAAAGCGACGTTGGAAACGGCTCACAGTTTGTGGAGTCAAACTGATTTCCGGTACCAGTACTAAGGCTTGTCGCCCTTGTGATAAGACATGCTTAATAATACCCAGATAGACTTCGGTCTTGCCGCTGCCAGTAACGCCATCGAGTAAGTAAGACTGAAAATGATCAGAGTTTGCGGTTGTTGTCGCGATAGCAGCCAGTTGTTCTTCATTCAAATCAGGTGCTGAATCAGAGTCGGTATTTTGAGTGAGCAAGCCACGTTGTTGCCGCTCATCAACCCAACCACGCTTTACCAGCGCCGTTAAGGGTGCGCGCCAATGATTATGTTGTTGGTTAAAGTCTTCTTTATTGAAGCTGGCTTCAGGGGCATTTAATAGTTGCTGTAGTAAAGCGGCTTGTTTCGGTGCGCGTTTTAACTCAGTGAGGTCAGCGCATTGTCCTGCTGGTGATAATTGCCAAATTGCTTCGGTGCGTGCTTCGGCGGCTTTGCCTTGGCGAAGCAGCACAGGTAGAGCATGTTGCATGACATCACCGATGGGATGGTGGTAATAGTCACTCGCCCAATGCAACAGTGACATGATTTCTTTACTGAGTAAGGGCTCACTATCAAGAATTTTGAGTGCTGGTCGTAATTTTTCTACCGGGACATCACTATGATCACTCACATTGAGCAATATGCCGATAACCGTACGACGTCCGAAGGGCACTTCAACACGGCTACCAACAGGATAGTAGGTATTGGTTGCACCTTTAGGTGGCAGGTAATCGAAATGCTGTCGCAGCGGTGAGGCAATGGCGATATGAAGGTAACAGGCAGAAGACATGGGCGCACTCTAACATGATGAAACCCACCCTTCACGCACTAAAATAGTGAAAAATTTGCGATGAAATGACTAGATTTTTCTTAAGTCATTGACCGGATTGAAAGAATGAAAGTTGTCCACAAAAGCTGTGGATAAGTCTGTGGAAACAATTCTGAAATAGACGTTTTTTAGGGTGAAAATAGAGGCTTCTATTAGTTTGGTTAGTTTTTCGACACTTCAATAATTATCAATAAAATCAATATGTTTCACTATAGCAATAGTGTTTTGTAACAATTTGTGACAAATTTATGACGCTAATTCATTGATTGTAAACGAGCTGTGCATAAACACAGCCAGACAGAAGTCTAAAATTGTTTCACGAATGCTTTCCAACATACTGATTAAAGCGTTTTTGTAGTTTTGGCGACTCTTCGGTGGTCTCATCAAATTGCTCGAGTACAGGCTCGAGTTTATCAAGCCGATCGCTCGCAGGTGGATGCGTTTTGTAGAGCAGGGCAAGGCCTGAATTTTCAGGACCGATGCTATCAAGTGTTTGTAGAACCGCCATGAGGGCGAAAGGATCATAGCCAGCGCGACTCGCAATGATTGTTCCCATGCTATCGGCTTCAAATTCATCATCTTTGTCTAAGCCACGAAGGTACATGTCTTTGACCTGCCCCACGAGTTGCGACGTCATTTGGTTACTACGACCCTCTCTGGTTAAGCTGGCAAGCTTAATAACACCGGATAAGCCGCTGGTGTTAAGGCTCGACATTGCTTTGATGTGGTGCTTTTGAACAACGTGTGCGACTTCATGAGCCAGCACAGATGCAAGTTCCGCTTCGTTGTTGAGCAAGTGGAGTAGGCCATCAGTAATAAAGATATTGCCACCCGGTGTTGCGAAGGCATTAACCGCATTAGAGCGTAGTACCGCAAAGCGCCAGGGTAGGTGGGCTCGATCGGTTTGGTTGACGACCCAGCGACCAACACGGTTTATATAACGTTGCAGTTCTGGATTATTGACTGGTTTTGAAGCGCCAAGCAGTACCGCTGCAGCATCACGACCAATTTCAATTTCATCTTCTTCGTTGATACCCGTTACCGTGCGAGAAATATCTTTGACACCACTGACAATTTCACCAATATCAAAGAAATTAGGTCCACCACCTGAGTCATCACCGCTACCAAAACCGAAGTCGAAGGCATGGGCTGAAAAGCTCGCTATTAGTAGGGTGGCAGGAATGGATAATTTACGCAGGGGAATCATCATTCTTCGTCCTCCTCATAGCTAGTAGTAGGTGAGGATGGCTTGGTTTCAGTTGATTGAGCTGTGTTGGGTTGAAAGTCAATTTGACGAGTTTGAAGACCAGTATCATCTTCAGCTTCGTTACTAACAGCAAAGCTGTCAAGCGCATTAAGTGCATCTACATCAGGTTCAGCATTACGCAGTTCTTCTTCGCTAAGACCTTTTACCGCAGTAGCAGTTGTGTCCTGACTGGATTTACCACGACCGCTGGCAATGCCGCTTAATAATTCACCGACACCACTATTTGTTTCCTGATTTGCGCTAGCTTTTCGGTTCAAGCGTACACGAGTGAGTCTGACCCAACCTTGTTTGTCAGCGGCTTTTATTTCGTACCAACCACCTTTGCGTTTGAGAATGAGAATAGCGGTTGTCGCGGATAGTTCTGTGATGCTATCGGCATCCTTAAAAGGTTTTTTATAGAGAGTGGCATCGCGTGCGATAACGCCGAGTTTATCCGCTGCAATAACATGTGAGCTCAAGAGTAAAAGAACCAGAGCAGTGTAAAATAGTTGTTTCACTATCACCTCCTGTGATGCGAATTATTATTATTTTTTTGGTTCAAAAATCTTAACAGATTCATCGCGGCCTTTAACAGAGACGGCGCCGTGATCCTTAAATTTGATTGTATCATCGCAAAGAGCTTTTGTCGCAGCAGAAACGAGGATTCTTGCTCGTCCTTTGGTTTGGCCTTCAAGGCGGCTTGCAGTATTTACCGTGTCACCAATACAGGTGTAGTCTAATTTTGTTTCAGAGCCGATCATGCCCACAACGGCTTCGCCACTGTGTATTCCAATACCAATATCAAAACTCTCACCGAGTTCGCCGCCAAGAGATTTTTTAAAAAGTTGCAGTGCTTCGATCATATCTAATGCTGCTTCAACGGCATGCTGGGCATGATTGGGATCAGCGATTGGCGCGCCCCAGAAAGCCATAATGGCATCGCCAATAAATTTATCCATGGTGCCACCGTGTTGAAAGATAACGTCAGTTTGGCGAGAAAAATACTGATTTAATAGGGTGACAATTTCTTCCGGTTCACGATGTTGTGACATGGTAGTAAAACCGCGTATATCAGAAAATAGTACCGTACATTGAATTCGTTGGGCGTTAAAATATTTATTAAGACCTTCCTCGCCTTCGCTGACTAAATCATTAACAACACGTGGGTCAACAAAACGGCTAAACATTTGCATGGAGCGTTCACGTGTGCGTTTTTCTTCAAGATAATCGTAGAGTGCGGCAAGGGTATAAAACAACCAGCCAAATAAGAGTGGGCGTAGTAGCGGCACAATAATAAGTGCGCCGACTGCAAAGTAACTAATGCTCAAAAGTATAAGACTAAAGGCGAGGTAACCGATGAAGATCCGAAATGAATTTCTAACATGATTAACAACATAAAGCAGGCCAAGAATAATCACAATTGTAACAATTGCGGGGAAAACCGCGTTGGCTATTTCTCGTGAAACAAAATCAGGAAGTATGGGATAAGGCTCATGCATGTAACGATTGTTTTTCAAATTAGAGATAGCCGTAGCCAGCATTTCAACACCGGGATATAAACTGTCTAGTGGCGTGTTGCGACGATCACCAAGAGAAGGGGCGGTAGCACCAATGATAACAATTTTATCTTTTAATTCATCTGTAGCACGTTTAGGATTTTGATGATTAAAGAAGTCGTCATAAAGATCATAAAATGAAATGTGATTGTAAGATGATTTTTTTCCTCGCCAGTGTAAGCGAATACTTTCTTGAACAGGAATTGGATAGTTTAGATCCCGTGCAAGCCGAGCAGGTAGGGAAGGAATTCGCCAACCATAGGCTTCTGTATATAGTAGGTAGCGACGCCCTACACCATCGGGATCTTCAATATATTGAACATTACCAAGACGCCCAGTATCGATAGCAGCGGCAATCCCAGGTAGTTGTAGAGAAATGCGTGCCGTTGGATCGGCTTTTTCTGTTGCGGTAAAGCCCAGTGCTGAACCGTATTTCCCTAAAATAATGTCACTATCAGCATCGTTTTCCGCTGATAGTCTAAGAATAGGAAAATAAATATTATTAGTTTGCTGAATGACCTTGGCAAAGGCATCGTCACTAGCCGTTTTTGTTTCATCGTTATGTTCTGCCTGATTATCCTGATCTGAAAAAAGAATATCGTAAATAATGGCTTTGGGTTTTTGTTTAATAATTTCCTGTAAAAGTTTGCCGTGTAATTCACGTGGCCATGGGTAGCGACCATAACCTTCCTTACGACCAATACTGTCGAGGCTGTATTCATCAATATCAATAATAACAATATCAGGATCGGTATTGAGGTTAGCTGCTTGGGCGAGAACAAACCGATCACTGAGGCGTGATTCCATACCCAGCATGAGGTCGAGTAAAAAAAACTCAATAAAGGCAAGCACAATGGCGGTTAATGCCATTATTGAAATGCGTTGAGACGATTTTTGTTTGCTGGTATTGAGCATGATTCCTTTTCCGCCCTCCCTAATATGACTAATGAAATAGCCATAGGCGTCGATAACAAGCTTTATAAGGATACTCTATATAGCATATTTACACAGGTTGGTTGAATAGTGACAGGGCAGGTAAAAAGCATGGTTGAAGTTGATGGTACTGAAACACTGAAAAAGATTGAACAACAGCTCTCTCGGTTAGGTGATTTACCCATTTTCAGCGCCACATTAAATAAAGTTCGTCATGTTAGTAGTGAGGAAGACAGTAATGCTATGTCTTTAGCTGTTGAGGTGATGAAAGATGCCAACCTCACGACCAAGATATTACAGTTGGCTAATTCACCTGTGTATAACCGAGGTTTAGGAAAGATAACGGTTATTTCACGGGCAGTTATATTATTAGGGTTTGAAACAATAAGTAGTCTTTGTTTAACATTAAAATTAATAGAAAGTTTCCATACTAGCCGGCATGACTTTGATATGAATAGTATGTTGGTGAATGCTTTTTTAACTGCCGGAATGACACGGGAAGTGGCAGAAAAAGCCGGTCTTAATGATATTGAGCAAAGTTATATTTGTGGTTTATTGCATGGTTTAGGTGAAATTATTGTTGCTTATACTTTATCAGAAAAATATCAGCAGATGCTATTAATCTGTGAAAGTGGAGAAATGAGCTGGAGTAAAATTCAACAGCAACAGTTAGGGTTGTCGTTTTATGCGGTAGGACAAAAGTTTGCAGAGCAATGGGGGTTTGCAAATAATGTCATAAAAACAATGAAAGTTTATCGCAGTAAGTCAAAGAAAAATTTGACTGATTCTATTGAAGTTAACATGGCAATGGCTTCCTTATCGAGTTCTAGTTTGGATGTTCTTTTTGCAAAACAAAATAGACAAGATGATAGTTTGGGAGGGATTTTTCAAAGTATGGGAAATGCTGTAGGGATTAGTCGGCACGATATTGAAGAATGTATGCAGAATAATTTTCGTAATAGCTGTGAATTGGCACATGACTACGGTATTGATATGAAATTATTGATGCCCCCTGTGCAAGAAACAGAAGATGCACTATTAAATAAGATGTCACGCCAACTGTCATTTTTTGCAGTTACTCGTTCTAATGCAGAAGATGAAACTAAAAACGATTGTGTTGAGAAAAATAAAACCGACAAGTCGAAAAAATCGCCAGTAAATAAAACCCCACTAAAAAAAGCACAAAACACTAAAGAGATAACAGGAGATTTGCAACTACAGCTTTCTATCTTACAGGAAATTACCGGATTAATTAGCACCTCGGCAGGTGTTCACCATGTATTTGCAAAGGTGTTAGAGGGGATAACACAAGGGTTATGTTTTAAGCGTGCTGTATTGTGTTTGTTAAGTGCTGATCATTCTACTTTACAGGTAAGGTTAGGTTCGGGCGATAATCAGGATAATTTGAAAAAGTATTTCAACTTACAAGTAAGGGATACAAAAAACCTATTTATTAAAGTGTTACGTGAAGGTAATGAATTGTTGATTGATGATGTAAATGCCTCTGAATGGAAAAAAATAGTACCAGTTGAGTATGTTCGTGAGGTAAAAGCCACTTGCTTTTCAATTGCTGCTCTAAGAGCAGGCGATCGTATTGTTGGGCTTTTTTATGCTGACTTAGGTATTTCTGAAAAACATATTAGCGATGATTTACAACAAGGTTTTGTTCAATTTGTTAATCAAGCAAGATTGGCATTACAGTATGCAGAAATGCAGAATAATAAGTAATGAGTAGAGTTTTAGTTGATTTTATTTTCAATGCGTGTAATTGCATCGTCGATACCAAGATCGAGTTTTTTATTACAAAGTTTTAATAGTGGTAATATCTTTTTTAGCAGTTGGCTAAGATAAGGTTGTAACCTGTCTGACTCATGACTACCTGCAAGTCGAGTGGCTGTTTCAATATCAGGCAGTGTGGTGAGTGGTGGACGAGCTTCTATAACATCTGTATTTGCATCATCTGGTTTTATATCGTCAATAACGATACTGCTTCCTTGTTGAGAAATAGCAATTTGTAAATGTTCTTTAGCCAAATTGAGTACATCATCAACAGAGGTCGTATTATTAATATCAATAGCAGCGATACCGATATTAATAGTAATAGGTATTGTTGAGCCCTCAAACATAATTTCTATTTCTTTAATTTGTTCGCAAACACGCTCGGCCAACCTTTTTGCGCCAATACGATTCGCCGAAGGAAGAATGAAACCTAGTTTGGCTAAACCAATGCGAGCAAGTGTGTCTTCATTGCGTGTGCCAGCATGGCTGATATTGGCAACACGTTTTAGAATATCGTCGGCAATCTCTTTGCCATATT
>JALTKP010000212.1 GCA_027078075.1 Gammaproteobacteria bacterium
CCGACGTTAGCGAGAACCATCACCGCCACAACCAGCAACCAAACAATTGTAATAGGAATAAATACTTTCCAACCCAGACGCATAATCTGATCATAACGATAACGTGGGAATGTCGCACGGAACCAGAGGAAGAATATTAAGAAGAATGCAGTCTTAATAACAAACCAATGAATACCACTACCGATAAGTAAACCGAAGATACCGTCAGGTACCCATGCCGCAGGGAATGGTGTATACCAACCACCTGCGAACATAATTGCTGTCAGTGCAGCAATCAAAATCATATTGGCATATTCAGCTAAGAAAAATACCGCAAATGCCATACCAGAATAATCAACATGGAAACCAGCAACGATTTCAGATTCCCCTTCTGCTACGTCAAATGGTGCTCGGTTAGTTTCTGCAACACCGGCAATGAAATAAACAATAAACAATGGAAACAGTGGCAACCAGAACCAATCGAGGAAACCTAAGTTACCTTGCTGTGACTCAACAATTTCACGTAAATTCAAACTACCCGCGGCTATCAATACGCCAACTAGCGCGAAGCCCATAGCAATTTCATAAGCAACAATCTGTGCAGATGAGCGCATCGCCCCTAAAAAAGCATATTTTGAGTTTGATGACCAACCGGCAATCAATACGCCGTAAACACCAAGTGAGGTGATCGCAAGTACATATAGCAACCCGGCATTTACTTCATCAGCAATACCGAGGAAATCATTCAATGGAATCACTGCCCATGCAGCCAATGCAGTAGCAAGAGAAATAACTGGCGCCATCAAGAACAATAGCTTGTTAGCTTTTGCTGGAATAATAATTTCTTTAAACATCAACTTCACGGCATCAGCAATTGGTTGACCTAAACCCCAAAGTTTATACCCAAAGAAACCAACCCGGTTAGGTCCGATACGAACCTGCATGTAACCAATGATTTTACGCTCAGCAAATGTCAGGTAAGCCACACAGAGCATTAATGGAACCATTAGCGCAACAATGCCCAGAACAATCTGAACTATCTGGAATGACCAGATGTATTCACCAAAACCCCAAACTGTATCGAACAACTCGCTCATAATATTTCCACTAGTCCTTCGTTACCGTAATGGTTTGGTAAGGAGAGCCTAAACCACTACTTAAAACTGTACCTGAACTTACCAACACACAATCATCAGCAATACGTGTATCAATACTTAGTTCACCTGAAATTTCATCATCGCCTTGTGCAACAACAACGCGCAGTGCACCTGACACATTCAACTTATCGGCTGTCGTCTGGTTCATTGAAATCGTTTCACTTGCAGCATGAATAGTTTGTTGTAATGCCTCGGCTCTACGCACAACACTATCAACAGCGTAAATAGGCAAGTCAGCAATACGCACGACATCATTTGTAGCAGCTAAGCTAGCTGGACACTGCCATACTTGACTGTTATCTAATTTAACTTGCCCTGCATCACGTTCTACTTCAGCTCGCACTTCTTCTGAAGATAAATATTCATAACCATTTAAATCTAATAAGTTGCCAAGTACACGAAGCACTTTCCATGCAGGACGCGTTTCACCTAATGGTGCGCAGTTAGCAGAAAAACGCTGCCATGTTCCCGCTGCATTAACAAAGGTACCCGATGTTTCTGAGTAAGGTGCGGTTGGCAGCAATACATCGGCGTAGTCACGCATTGCATCAGATGCAAACGGTGATAAACAAACGACAAATTCAGCCGCTTTTAATGCGCGTGTAGCTTGAACAGGATTAATGCAATCATGTTCTGGTTCAACATTCATTAACATGTAAGCCGCAGCAGGTGTTTCAAACATAGTTACTGCATTACTTCCTGCAGTAGCTTCCTTACCGCCAACACTCGCAAATGGAATTGCACCGGCAAGGCTAGCACCAACACTGTTAGCGCCACGTGGTAAGTAACTTATTTGGGAATTTGTGAGTGTTGCTAATAAACCAGCTAACTGGCGAATCACTGACAAATCAGGCAATGCCATCGCCTGTGCACCAATAATCACTGAGCTATTACCAGCTTCATTAAGGTTAGCAACAATATCCTTATGACTATCTGTGACGATAACGTCATTAATTAATGCATTGACGCCGTCTGGTGTGTCAGATGAATTCTGTTCTAACGCCACTTTAACCATGGCCGCCAAATCAGAAGCTAGCGCGCTTGGATGAGTGATAATTAATTCGGCAATCGGGAAGTTAATATCAAAGTCGATGCTATTTAATAACATCACTTTGGCACCATTGTCTGCCGCTTTACGTAAGCGATGAGATGCAATGGGTTGATCATGGCGAATATTAGAACCAATCAATAATGCGGCATCGACTGATTCAAGTGCTTCTATTGAAGAACCTAACGACGAAGCAAGAGGTGCTTGCCCGTCATCCGAAAAATCTTGTTGACCGATACGGTGATCGATTGAAGTTGAACCCATATCACGTAACAACTTCTGCATTAAGAATGCTTCTTCTGTTGTTACATTTGGTGACATCAGACCAGCGATATTGGCTTTGTTTGCACGCAAACCTTCAACAACTTCTTCTAGAGCAGTATTCCAATCTGTTTCCTGCCATTCACCGTTGACTTTAATCATCGGAGCAGTCAAACGTGAGTCACTGTTTAAGCCCTCATAGGCGTAACGATCACGATCTGAAATCCAGACTTCATTAATTTTTTCATTTTCAGCAGGTACAACACGCACAATTTCTTTATTGCGAATGTGTGTATTGATGTTTGAACCAACACAATCATGCCCTGCAATACCAGCTGTTGAGCGCATTTCCCACGCGCGAGCTGCGAAGCGAGACGGTTTAGCTGTTAGTGCACCCACTGGGCAAACATCAATCACGTTACCTGACATTTCAGAATTAACGCTACGTTCAATGTAGGTGCCGATTAATGTGCGAGTGCCACGTCCCATACCACCCAGTTCTTTATCACCACCAACTAATTCAATGGTTCGAATACAACGTGTACAGTGAATACAACGTGTCATTTCGGTTGAAATCAAAGGGCCAATATTTTTGTCTTTTACAATGCGTTTCTTTTCTGCAAACCGCGAAACACTACGACCATAACCCATCGCAATATCCTGTAATTCACACTCACCACCCTGATCACAAATCGGGCAATCAAGTGGGTGATTAATCAATAGGAATTCCATCACACCTTGTTGTGCTTTTTTGGCGAAGTCTGAACTAGTCAAAACCTTCATACCATCCATTACCGGTGTTGCACAGGCAGGCAGTGGCTTGGGTACGCCCTCTACTTCAACCAAACACATGCGGCAGTTTGCCGCGATAGGTAATTTCTTGTGGTAACAAAAACGAGGAATGTAAACATTAGCGTCATCAGCTGCATGAATAATCATGGAACCTTTGGCGGCTTTCATCGCTATGCCATTAATTTCAATATTCACCATGTCATCGGCATTGATTTCAGGTTTCGCGCTCATGCTGCGGCTCCTTTGTCATCGTTACCGACCAAACATTTTTTATGTTCAATATGGTATTCAAATTCACTACGGAAATGTTTAATAAAACTTTGTACTGGCCATGCAGCTGCTTCACCGAAGGCGCAAATGGTTTTACCTGCAATTTGATCAGCAGCAGACTCTAATAGCTCAATATCTTCAGGACGACCTTGGCCATTTTCTATGCGTTCTAATACACGGTACATCCAGCCAGTACCTTCACGACATGGTGTACATTGACCGCATGATTCTGCGTAATAGAACCGAGACAAACGCATTAAGGCTTTAACCATACAAGTTGTGTCATCCATTACAATGACGCCACCTGAACCTAATGCCGAACCAGCTTTAGCAACTGAGTCGTAATCTAAATCACATTCCATGATCACATCAGCAGGCATCACAGGCATTGAACAACCACCGGGGATAACGGCTTTTAACTTATGTCCGTCACGAACACCGCCTGCCATTTCAAGCAAGACTT